>JAZRWC010000001.1:0-2559 GCA_045599505.1 Erysipelotrichaceae bacterium
GGCTCGCGCAACATTTTTTGACTACTTTGTCAAGCACTTTTGTAACATTTTTATCATAATATGGCGAAAAAAAGCGGTTCTCGGATTGCTCCGAAAACCGCTAAATATAAATATTACAATTGTTAACTAAATGGCATTGAGCATCTACTACTTTATTAACATCCTTTTTATCTTCTTCACTGAGATTTTTCTTTATCTCTTCTAATCCCGATTCAATCTGTTTCTGATTATCTTTAATCGTATCAATCTTCAAACGATTAGATGATTTAACTTCTTCACTATACTGAACCTTGGTAACATCTTTAGAAGCAATATATACAGTTGCCTCAAAATAGCCTGTGTAATCATTTAAGAACCAAAAATCATTTGGATCTATAGCAAATACGCCCTTTCCATACTTGTTACTATCAGAGAATATTTCTTTAAACTGGTTCTCACTTATACTATAAGAGCTACCACTTGACCTTTG
This sequence comes from Erysipelotrichaceae bacterium, assembly GCA_045599505.1. Taxonomy (GTDB): domain Bacteria; phylum Bacillota_I; class Bacilli_A; order Erysipelotrichales; family Erysipelotrichaceae; genus UBA1783. Next base: position 470 of record JAZRWC010000001.1, read on the forward strand.
CGTATCTGCCTCAGAACCAGTAGCATTCTTATAAGAACTACACATATAATGAACATAAGCGATGTTATCATCTTCTGGCAACGTAACGAGTAACATACCATCCTTAAATTCTACCTTAGGACTTTCTATCTGTGCAGAAGGACGCACATAGTGGAAAATACCATTTGGTTCATTCTTACTAGATGCAATCTCTGAACTAATATAATTAGTACCATCGCCAATAGACTGTATTGTGAAATAATAATCTCCATCAGTCAATGTGTACTTACCATCATGATCTTTTTTGGTAGATTCACTTCCAAACACATCATGATAGCTATCTGACTTATATTCACCAATGCTTGCATTTCTAGACCAGCTTCCTACAAAATTTGAACTGTTAACATTATATATATTCATTCTTGAAGCATTTTGTGTAGGTCTGTTAACATCCCAAACAGCGTTAACTGATACTTTATTATTATAGCTATTTGTATCAGTTACCCATCTTAAATTAGTAGGCTTTGCGAGGATAGTCTTTCCATTAGCTGATCCAAGTACTACAGAATTATAAGTAGGGTAAGTCAAATAATCTATAATAACTGCATCACTTATATTACCTGTTATATACTTCTTCCATTCGGTAGTATAATCAATAGAAGCATCAGCTGGTATATTTACTAAGATAGCGCCTTTCATTTCTGAGAAAAAACCACCATTAATCTCCACAGAGCCTACCTTAGGAGCTGTGTAATAATGTGGAATACCAGTATCGATCTTACCGATAAGTTTCAAGTCCCCATCAAAGGTCAAACTAGCTGTTTCAGCCTCAAATCTTATATCCTCATCTACTATAACATTATTAGAAAAGTTAACATCTGCATTAGAAAATTCAACAGTGCCTTTACCAGTAATATTATTTATTCCTATAAGATTAGAGCTATCAGAAAATGTGCTTGGGGAATCTCCACCCATGCCTAAAAATAGATGACCATCATCTAATACAATGGAACCTTTAACATTTAATCCATTAACTATTCTTAAACCAGAACCTTTAATTCTAAGAGTACAGCCTTCATTTACAGTAAGCCTATCTAGCAAGCAGCCATTTGAGCAATCAAATGTATAGTCTTCATTGACAATAATCTCATCCATAGAAGTACTTAAACTGTTGATAGCACCACTTTTATAAAGCTCTAACAGTTCTTTTAATTCTTTGAAATTATGAGCTATAGTATTATGTCCAAACTGCCAGAAATAATCATCATCTGCCATCTGATCGAGTGTAGAAATATCAAATCCACTAATAGCATCCTGTGCAGATGTTCGTCCCTCTTTAGTGATAAAAAAAACGCCATCATAACCGACAGTAAGATTGCTTGATGAAGACAGACAAATAACAGAATTCTTAGGAAGATTAAGATATCCATTACATATCAAGTTTCCAGAATTAATATTTAGATTATATCCACCTAAATCTATCCTAAAAAATGCAGGAAAAACAACATCTGTTCCTTCATTCCACTCAATATTATCAGAAAAACAAATATACGGTAAATATGAATAATCCAAGTTTCTATCAAAAGCATTCAGATACTCTAAAGCTTCAGCTAAAGACTGTGCATCTGTAACAGTAATCTGACCATACTCATTCGGCTCAGCTGCAGCCATAGCAATCTGTGGCATAAACATAGATACTGAAATGAGTACTGCCATCAACATAGATAAGAACTTTTTCATGATGTAATTCTCCTCTAAAATATACAAAAAGACCAAATACAATTATATATATATATATATTGTCAAGAAAAATAGGTCCACTATTACTACAGAAAATACTTAATTATAGCAAAAAAAAAGCAAGCCAAAGCTTACTTAGTTTTTCAACTTATTCTACTTCATACAGCACTAATCTTTCGATCAGCGAGAAAATTATCAGTTTTGAACAATCCTTCGATCTATTAGTATTCATCAGCTGAATGCGTTACCGCACTTACACCTTGAACCTATCTACCTGATCGTCTCTCAGGGATCTTATCTCCTTATGGAGGGGATATCTCATCTTGAGGGGGGCTTCACGCTTAGATGCCTTCAGCGTTTATCCCGTCCAG
>JAZRWC010000002.1:0-4096 GCA_045599505.1 Erysipelotrichaceae bacterium
TGAATTATGAGTAGAAATAATGTGCTTACAAAAAGTGTATTTTGTCATAGAATATATGTGATTATAATTGGAGGAGAAAACTATGATTATTAAAAATGGTAACATCTTTGATGCAGTAAATGATGAAACTTATGTGGCTGATATCAAAGTTGAAAATGGAAAAATTGTTGAGATTGGTAAGGATTTATGTGGTGATGAAGTATTTGATGCTACTGGATTAAACGTATATCCAGGTTTAGTTGAAGCTCATTGTCATATCGGTTTAGATGGCTATGCAGTTGGCTTTGAAAGACAGGACTATAATGAAATCGGTAATGTTATCTCTTCTGAATTAAGAGCTATCGATGGTATTAACCCATTTGATGAAACATTCAAGAAGGCAAGAGAAGCAGGTGTTACTTCTGTATGTACTGGCCCAGGTAGTGCTGATGCTATTGGTGGTAGCTTTGTAGCTATTAAGACTGTTGGTACTAGAGTTGATAATATGATCATTAAGTATCCAGTAGCTATGAAGTGCGCTTTAGGTGAAAATCCTAAGAGATGTTATAGAGATAAAGGCAACTGTAATAGAATGACTACTGCTAGTAACATCAGAAATACAATGTACAAAGCTAAGGAATATTTAGCTAAGAAGGAAGCTGCTAAGGGTGATGTTTTCCAGACTCCACCTTTCGATATTAAGTTAGAAGCATTAATTCCAGTTTTAAAGAAAGAAATTCCATTAAAGATTCATGCTCATGCAGCAGATGATATCTTTACAGCTATTAGATTAGCTAAGGAATTTGATGTAAAGATGACTTTAGAACATGTTACTGATGGTCATTTAATTGCTGAGGAATTAGTTAAGGAAGGCTATCCAATGGCAGTAGGTCCAACATTCTCACATGCTACAAAGGTAGAATTAATGAACAAATCTTGGAAGACTCCTGCTGTATTATCAGAGTTGGGTGGTTTAGTATCAATCGTTACAGACTCACCAGTAGTTCCTCAAGAGTATTTACCTCTATTTGCTGGTATTGCGGTTAGAGAAGGAATGGATAAGTCAGCAGCATTAAAAGCTATTACTATCAATCCTGCAAAACATATTGGTATTCAAGATAGAGTAGGATCTTTAGAAGTAGGTAAGGATGCAGATATCGTTATTACTGATGGTGATTTATTATCAGTAGAACATAAGGTGGTTTGTGTCTTAATTGATGGTAAGAAGGTTAACTAATTAAAAGAAAGAATTAAGAAGTTTTATATAAAAAAGAAGCATGAGCAGTTATAAGTATATTAGAATTATCGAAAGACCAGAATTAATTGATAAGGCTAGCGCTTTCTGTAGCGAAAAATGGCATGTGCCAGTAAGTGCATATGTTGAAAGCATGAATGATGCATTAAAGAGTAATACTGGTGTTCCTAATTGGTATTTAGTATTGGATGATGATAAAATCATCGCAACATTAGGAGTTATCGATAATGATTTCCATAAGCGTAAAGATTTAACACCCAATATTGTCGCTGTATATGTTGATAAGGCATATCGTAAGCAGGGTATTGCAGGCAATCTTTTACACTTAGCATGTCAAGATTTACATGAAAAAGGTATTGATACCGTATATTTGATTACAAGTCACACAAGTTTTTATGAAAGATACAACTGGCGTTTTCTAACAATGGTTGAAGAAGACGATGGTGATTTGATTAGAGTGTATATTCATGAATATGAATAAGGCTTATTATTTAACAAATAAGCCTTTTTTTATGGTAGACTATATAGGCACTATTATAGAAGGGAGATCTTATGACTAAAACACAAAAGTTATGGGAATTATTCAAGACTACCTTTGGTATCTCTGCTACTACAAGTGGTGGATGGGCAATCGTAGCCGCTATGAAAACTAAATTCGTTGAAAAGTTCGGCTGGTTAAATGAAGATGAAGTAGTCGACTTAGTATCTATAGCACAATCTTCTCCAGGACCTATCGCGGTTAATGCATCTGTACTAGTTGGTTATACTGTCGCAGGTTATACTGGAGCATTTGTTACATTATTTGGTACTGTATTACCACCATTAGTAATTATGAGTTTGGTAACAGTATTCTATGAGGCTTTCTCATCAAACGTTTATATTCGTTTCGCAATGCATGGTATGCAGGCAGCTGTAGCAGCTATCTTAGTAGATGTATTTATCGGTTTATTCCTAAATCTAAAGAAGCAGAATGATTGGTATTTCTATATTTTAGCTATTATCGCTTTCGTATTAATTAGATATGTAAAGGTTAACTTAGCAATTGTAGCTATCGCTAGCGCGATCGCCGGTATTGTTAAGGTAAGCTTATTAAGCAAGAAAGTAGAAGGTAAGTAATTATGAATTTTACTTTATTATTACAGATTGCTTGGGCTTTCTTCCAGGTTGGTATGTTCACATTTGGTGGTGGATATGCTGCATTACCATTAATTGAAAAGCAGGTTGTTGATATCAACCATTGGATGACATTTAAGGAATTCACTGACATCTTAACAATTGATGAATTAACTCCAGGACCTATCGCTATCAACTGTGCAACTTTCGTTGGTACTAAGTTAGCTGGCGTACCAGGAGCAATTAGTGCAACATTTGGCTGCGTATTACCATCAGTAATCGTTGCTCTAATTTTAGTTAAGTTATATTACAAGTATCGTAATTTATCTACAGTTAGTGCTGCATTAACTGGTTTAAAGGCAATGGTAGTAGCTGCTATTGGTTCAGTAGCTATCTCATTTGTGCTTAATGCTTGTTTTGGAGATGCTGGTGTCGGTTTAGCTAATTTAGATGTTCCAGGAGTAATATTAATGCTAGGAGCATTATTTGTGATTAGAAAATATAAACCTGATCCAATTTTTGTACTAATAGGTTGTGGCTTATTAGGTTTAGTTATTTATCCATTTATTTAGTTTATTAGCTCATCATTATGATGAGCTTTTTTGTTGAATAGTTAACTTAGGCATTTCGATAAAACAAACATCTTTTAAATGTGTATAATTATTGTTGAAGAAGAGATTTAAAGTTGAGGGAAAAAACATGAAATGGACATTAAGAAAAATATACTATCTACTAACAATTATCCCAGTGGCAACAGTTGTTTTGATGCTGCTATTAGCTAGAATTCCAAGCATTCCAACTTGGCTAATTGTTGTATTTGTTGTGCTTAGTGCTTCAGTAAACACATATATTTCATATACATATGGCAAATGTCCTAAATGTGGAACAGCTTTATTCTCGTTCAGTGGGTTTACACCAAGAAATTTGAAATCTTGTCCTCATTGCAACACAACTATCCGTTGGGATGACGAAATTAAAAAGAAATAAGGATAGTATTTGTGATATAATTGATAAAGTAAGGTTTTATCCTTACAAGTAAAACATGAAGGAGAAAATATCATGGAGTGGAAAAATTTTGACTTATTACAGTCTTATAAGAAATTAGAAAGCGTTACACCTGTTGAATTAAAAGAAGTTATGGCTGGTGAAGCTGCAGTTGAAAGAGTAGCTAACTATAACGTTACTATGGCAGAAGGCATGAGCTACAACTATGCTAGCAAGCAGGTTAATGATGAAATCTTAGATGTTCTACAGTCTTTAGCTGATGAAGCTGAATTAGTAGACAAGTATGCTGCTTTATACAATGGTGAAGTAGTTAATACTGGTGAAAAGAGATTAGTATTACATCAGTTAACAAGAGGCCAGTTAGGCAACGATGTTATCGCTGATGGTGTTAATAAGAGAGAATTCTATACAACTCAGCAATCAAGAGCGGCTGAATTTGCTAAGAAGGTTCATAATGGTGAGATTGTTAATGAAAAGGGCGAAAAGTTCACTACAGCAGTTCAGATTGGTATCGGTGGTAGTGACTTAGGTCCTAGAGCATTATACTTAAGCTTAGAAAACTGGGCTAAGGTTAATGGTAAGTTAAAGATGAAGGCTAACTTCATTTCAAACGTTGACCCTGATGATGCTGCTTCAGTATTATCAAATGTTGATGTTGAACATTCATTATTCGTATTAGTTTCAAAGTCAGGCACTACTTTAGAAACATTAACTAATGAATCATTCGTTAAGGATGCATTAGTT
>JAZRWC010000003.1:0-2541 GCA_045599505.1 Erysipelotrichaceae bacterium
CTGTCTTGTAGTCAATTGATCCAAAGACTACTGATGATAAAATTGTTTCATCAACTTTAATCTTTACTGTTGTTTCCATACCAGCTGGTAATGTTGAGTATGCAAGACCTGAAATCTTACCTTCACTTCTAATTGGTAAGAATTCTGGTCTAATACCAAATACTACCTTATCACCTTCTAAAGCTACCTCATCTTCAGCTACAAACTTTACTTCTTTTCCTAGTAATGAAGCATATACTTCCTTACCTTCAACCTTCTTTACTTCAGCTTCAATAAAGTTCATTGTTGGATTTCCTACGAAGTCTGCTACAAATAAGTTTGCTGGCTTATTATATACTGTTAGTGGTGGATCATATTGTTGTAGTACACCAGTTTCAATTAAACAAATTCTAGTTGCTAGAGTCATAGCTTCTAGTTGGTCATGTGTTACATAGACAAATGTTGAGTTTGTATCACTATGTAATCTTTTTAATTCTGTTCTCATTTCGCCTCTTAACTTAGCATCTAAGTTACTTAGAGGTTCATCCATGAATAATACTTTTGGTGATGGTGCTAGAGTTCTTGCAATTGCTACTCTTTGTTGTTGTCCACCTGAAAGTTCTGCTGGATATCTATCTTTGAATTGTTCAATCTTTAGCATTGCTAATACTTCTTGAACTCTCTTTTCAATATCTGCTTTCTTCCACTTTAAGTTTTCAAGACCAAAGGCAATATTCTTATATACTGTCATATGTGGCCATAAAGCATAGTTTTGGAATAAGAATCCAATATCACGTTTTGCTGGTGATACGTTGATTCCTTTTTCACTATCAAATACTACTTGATCACCGATGATGATTTTTCCTTCTGTTGGTGTTTCAAGACCTGCAATCATTCTTAATGTTGTTGTCTTACCACAACCTGAAGGTCCAAGTAATGTAATGAATTCTCTATCTTCAATAACCATATTTAGATGGTCTACACCAATAAAGTTGCCCCATCTTTTTGATACATTAATTAATTCAATTCTTGGCATATTATTATCCTCCGATACCTTTATCGATTGATGCACCTGTTAACTTGTTAACAGTGAAGTTTGCAGCGATTACGAATACAACGATTAATAAGTTAATAGCATTACTGATTTGGCTTAAACCATTTGTTGAATAGTATTGTAATGTATTAGTAATTAATGTAGTTGTGCCTGTTACTAAGATGAATAATGTATATTCTCTCATACATGAGATGAATGGTAGTAAGTAACCACTGATGAAACTTGATTTTTGAATTGGGAATAAGATCTTAAACATTCTCTTAATCCATGGACAACCAGTGATGATTGCTGCTTCTTCAATTTCACCTGATAATTGTAGCATAGCGTTTGTACCAGACTTACTAGCGAATGGTAAGAACTTAACACAACCGATGATGATACAAATACCCATAGCAGACCATTGCTTAGAAGTTGTTGAATAATCTAAGAATCTGAATGCGTTAGTGTGGATTAAAGCATAGAATACTGCTGAGAATGAAAGTGCTGGAATTAAGTAAGGTAGGAAAGCTAAACTTGAAACATAGTTAGATAGCATACCTTTTCTGTTCTTACTTACAGCATAACCAATTAAAATACCAAATGTACCAGCTAATGCTGAAACAATTAGTGAAACTGTAACTGATCTACCAAATGATTCCCAAACAGTATTGTTATGGAAGATACCCTTAGTAGATAAGTTCTTAGTTGATAAGAATGTATCGAAATCTTGATTTGATGTCCAATACTTTAATGTAATAGTTGAGAAATCGCCGACAGCTTCTTCCATTGATTCTAAGATGAATGTTAGAAGTGGAACAATTGCAAAGAAAGTAACAACAAATAATACAATTACAGTAATAGGCCACTTAGCACCTTTTAATTTAGTTTTAGTAACTTGACCTGACTTACCAGTAACTGTAGTAAAGTTCTTTCTACTTCTTGTCATTGCATTATTAACAGATAGAATTAATACACTAAATACTAATAATACAACGGCCATTACATAACCAAATCCTCTATAGTTAGTACCTGATAAAGCACCTCTTAATTGAGTTGAAATTGAATCGAAGTTTAATTTCATAGGTACTGTATAAGTTGATAATGAACTTGAGAATACAAGTAATACAGTAGAGATCATAGCTGGAGCTACAATAGGTAATGTAATTCTATAAATAATTTTCCATCTACTAGCCTTTAAGATAGTAGCTGCTTCTTCAAGGTTAGCATCCATGTTTCTTAGAATACCACCAATTAGAATATAAGCAAATGGAGCATAGTGTAAACCTAATGTTAACGATGTAGGAAGTAATCCATAGACTAACCAGTTAGGAACACATACACCAGTTAAACTTTGTAGTAAACCCATACCAGGAGATGCTGGTACAGCTGTGTTTTTAAAGAAGTTTTCCCAGAACATCGCAATTGACCATGAAGGCATAATGTAAGGGAAGATAAATACTGTAGAAATAAACTTCTTAAATGGCATATCTGATCTTGTAATTAACCAAGCAAGTACACCACCTGAAATA
>JAZRWC010000004.1:0-7957 GCA_045599505.1 Erysipelotrichaceae bacterium
GGAAGATTTAATAAAGAAGTAACTTCTTCCATGTTTTCCATGATATCACCAATATAGCAGCTTCCCACACCTAAGCTTTCAGCGGCAGTTACTGCGTTTTGAGCAGCGATACACGCATCTTCAATAGCTAATAACATATCACCACTAGCAGGGTGTCTTGCATCTAACTGTAATTGAGTAAATGCGTTATACCATTTCTGGTAATCCGCACAGAAGATTAGTACCATATCTGCTTTTGCGATAAATGGTTGGTTATCACATAGTACTGAAAGTTTTTCTTTTAACTGCTGATTTGTTACATCGATGATTGAATATAGCTGCATATTACCAGCACTTGGAGCGTTAATTGCACCATTAATGATGGCTTCTCTTTCTTCTTTTGTGATTTTTACATCACTATAAGATCTAACTGATTTTCTTGATTTTAATAACTTTAATGTTTCATTCATAATAAATACCTCATCTATTTAAAATTATACCTTTCTGGTCGCGTAATTATCAAACAAAAGTACGAAAGTATGTCGAATATAATAAAATGATTTGTCATTATGAAAAATTTTACATAAATTGTCAAGAAAAATGCATCAATTGTTACAAAAGACCTTGATTTGACTGAAAAAAAATCGGTAAAATATTAGTGCTATTCTATTTTAAGGAGGAAAGAATATGAAAAAATTATTAGTAATCCTTATGGCCTTCTTACTAGCCTTCAGCGTTGCTGCATGTGGTAGCAAGCCAGTTGAAGAAAAGGAAATGAAGTATTCAATGATTGATTCATTTGATATTACAACATTAGACTATGTTTATAATAACAAATCATCAAACGGTGACTATACTTCAAACTTTATTGAAGGTTTATTAACACAGGATTCACACGGTACATTAGTTGGTGGTATGGCTAAAGAATGGTCAGCTAACGATGACGCAACTGTTTGGACTTTCACAATTCGTGATGGTGCAAAGTGGTCTACAAGCGAAGGTGAAGTTTACGCAGACGTTACTGCTGAAGACTTCGTTACAGGCTTAAAGCATGCTGCTGATACTAATTCTCAGACTCTTATGTTAGTTCAGGACTTAATCCTTAACTTAAGAGCTTATGTTGATGGAACTGCTTCTTGGGATGAAGTTGGTGTTAAGGCTGATGGTCAGACTTTAACTTACACTTTAGAAAAGGGTTGTGGTTACTTCGATGGTATGACAACTTATTCAATCTTATACCCAATCAACGCTGAATTCTTAGAATCTAAGGGCGAAGATTTCGGTAAGGTTGAAAAGGACTCAATCTTATACAATGGATGTTATTTATTAACTTCATTAGTTGCTGGTCAGGAAGTTAAGTTCACTAAGAACCAGAACTATTGGGATAAGGGTAACGTTCATGTAACAGATGTTACTATTACATTCACAGATGGTTCAGATCCAGCTCAGAACTTCAATATGTTCGTAAATGGTGAAGTTACTTCAACTGGTATCAACTCATCTTATGATGATATCGTTGCTAAGGCTGACGAATTATATGCTGCTAACCAGTACAAGTCAATGACTACAGCTACTTCTTACTGGGGCACATTCAACTTCGACAGACAGTCTTATTCATTATTCAACAACCCATCTGTTTCAACTACAAATAAGACAGATGCTCAGAAGGCTGAAACTAAGTTAGCTATCTTAAACAAGTACTTCCGTTTAGGTGTTTACGCTGCTTATTCTACAGCTGCAACTCAGGCTGTTACAAAGGGTGAAGAAAGAGCATTAGACGCTGCTAGAAATACAGTTGTTCCTTATACTTTCGCTACTACTACTGATGGACAGAGCTATGGTGCATTATTAACTGAATACTTAGTTGAATTAGAACCAGAATTTGCTGGTATCGATTTAAACGATGGCCAGGATGCTTGGTACAATCCTGCAAGAGCTAAGGCATTCATGGAAAAGGCTAAGGCTGAATTAGGATCTTCAGTTTCATGGCCAGTACAGTTAGACTACATCGTATACAGTGCTTCTACTAACAACACTAATACAGGTTTAGCATTAGAAAAGGCAATCGAAGATGCAATCGGTGAATATGTTCAGGTTAACTTAATTTTCGCTGATACAGTTGATGATTACTATGCTGCATACTATGATGTTGAAACTGGTGAAGAAAACTCAATCGACTTCTCATTCGGTGCTGGATGGGGCCCTGACTATGGTGACCCATTAACTTACTTACATTGTTATGATGCAAACGATGGTGATATGTTAGCTTACTCTGGTTTAAATATCGTTGCTGACCATGAATTACCATCTCAGATCGAAGCTAAGAAGACAATTGGCTTATATGAAATCAAGGATGCTATCGATGCTGCAGACGCATTAACTGGTGATGAAAGAATTAAGGCTTTCGCTAAGGTTGAAGCTATGATTTTAGCAGATGGTATTTGCAGACCTTATTCTACAAGCGGTGCTAACTTAGTTGTAAGCAAGGTTAAGCCATTCACAGCTGCATATGGTTTATATGGACAGGCTTCATACAATGCAGTACCTTACTTCAAGTACATGGTATTATTAGATGAACCTGTAACTGCAGATGATTACTATGCTGCAAAAGAAGCTTGGTTAAAAGGCGAATAATTAATTAAATATTATTGCTAAATAAAGGGTCAGGTTGTTCATTTAATCTGACCCTATTTTAGAAAGGAATAGGAAAATATGAAAAAAAGCTATATTTGGAAAAGATTATTAAGATCGGTTTTTTCAGTTTTCGTTATTATGACGGTAGTCTTCATGCTATTATACACACTTATTCCTCGTGATAATATTTTTAGTGAAGACGGAACTTATAAGAAGTTAGGTGGCAAACCTGATGATAAGAGAGCATATGTTATGACGACTTGGGAAAAGTTAGGCTATCTTGACTATGTTACTTTATCTGATTACTGCTTAACAAAATATGAAGCTGGATCTCAACAGATGATTAACGCTGTTAATCCTGGTTCAGCTGATGCAAAGGAATTTGCCAGCGTATATACTTCAAAAGGATATACTGTTGAAGAATTACCAATTTCAAAGATTCCATTTGCTTACAAGGATACTCCATTAGTTAAGAGATTATTTACTTGGTTCAGTGGATTAATCGTTATCGATCATCCTTGGCAAATTCAGGATCCAAACAATCCAAATTTAAAGCGTGGTATTTCAGTTGGTTTAACTGAAAGTGGTGGATTAGCTATTAAAGGATCAGGTACTATTCATAAGTATCTAATCTATACAGATTCAAATTTCCCATTTATTCATCAGAATATTATTAGTTTAAATATGGGTACTTCTTATCCTAAGTTTGAAGGATCTGACGTATTAGAAGTAATGTTCGATTATCAGGGTGAAGACGTTAAAAGACCAGTAGTATATGAAAATGGTACTAGTGGTGAATCAGCTATCATCTTCGGTACTTTACAATACAAGGAAAACCCAGATAGATTAGACTTAAATAAATTCGGTGATAATTACGCAAGATACAAGACTAAGAAGACTCAGTCTTCAATGGTCGGCACTTCATTCATTATGGGTGTATTAGCTATGATCATGTCATATGGTATCGGTTTACCATGTGGTTTATTAATGGCTAAAAATAAAGATAAGTTTGCAGATAAGCTAGGTATGGTATATATCATCTTCATTATTGCTGTACCTTCATTAGCATATATTTATTTATTCAGATTCTTAGGAACAACATTATTTGGTTTACCTAGTGCATTCCCTATCAAGGGTGCAGGTGATATTCGTAGCTGGATTTTACCAATTATCTCATTAGCTTTACCTTCAATTGGTTCATTAATGTTATGGACTAGAAGATATGTAGTTGACCAGATGAATTCAGACTATGTTAAATTCGCTAAGGCAAAGGGCTTAAATAGTAGAGAAATCTTCCAACGCCATGTATTCAAAAACGCAATTATCCCAATTGCTCATGGTATCCCTTCATCTTTAGCAGGATGTATCACTGGTGCAATCGTTACTGAATCTATCTACTCAGTAGGTGGTATGGGTAAGATGCTTCCAGATGCAATCAAATCATACAACAACCAGATGGTTATTGCCTTAACATTCATGTTTGCAACAATTTCTGTATTATCTGTATTATTAGGCGACTTAGTATTAACTTGGGTTGACCCTAGAATTTCTTTAGCTGAAAAGGAGGGTAGATCATAATGTCTGAAAAAGATAACAATCTATTTGAATTTGCGGATTTTGATGAAACTAGATCAGAGCATATCGCTGCTCCTGTTTACTCTTATTGGAAGAGCGTATGGCGTACTTTCGTTAAGGATAAGCTAGCAGTAGGTGTTTCTATTCTTTTGATTGTCGTTGTATTATTCGCATTAATTCAGCCTACTTTCTCAAACTATAGCCCAATCGTTGCTCCTTACATTAATACTCCAGAAATGAAGTTCTTAAAGCCAGGACAGATGGGATATATCTTCGGTACAGATAACGTTGGTAACTCAGTATTTGACGCTATTTGGGCTGGTGCTAGAAACTCAATTATCATTTCATTCGTATGTACAGGTATCAATATGTTAATTGGTATTCCAATTGGATGTATTTGGGGCTTTTCAAAGAAGATGGATAAGTGGATGATTGAAGTTTATAACATTATCGCTAACGTACCATTCTTATTAATTGCGATGGTATTATCATATATTCTTGGCGCAGGTTATGGTTCATTAATTTTCACTATGACATGTACTGAATGGATCTTCATTGCTTACTTTATGAGAACGCAAGTAATGATTATTCGTGATAGAGAATATAACTTAGCCAGTAAGTGTCTAGGTACTTCTACTTGGACAATGGTAACTAAGAACATTTTACCTTACTTAATCTCAGTTATTATGACATATGTTTCAAGAACAATTCCTTCATATATTTCTTATGAAGTATTCTTATCATATATGGGATTAGGTTTAGGTGCTAAATACGCTTCTTTAGGTAAGTTGATTTCACAATATACTTCATTTATGACTGGTAAGCCACACTTATTCTGGATTCCAGTAGGCGTATTAGCTACTATTTCAATTTCTTTATACATCGTAGGTCAGAAATTAGCCGATGCTGCTGATCCACGTACACATAGATAGGAGGAAGCTTAAAATGAGTGAAAAAAGAGAAGTAATCCTATCAGCTAAGGATATTGAAGTAAAATTCCGTGTTCGTGAGAGCACATTAACAGCTATCAGAGGTATTTCATTAGATATCTATGATGGTGAAACAATTGCGATTGTTGGTGAATCAGGCTCAGGTAAGTCAGTGTTCACTAAGTGCTTTACAGGTATGCTTGAATCAAACGGTACAATTTCTAATGGTTCTGTAATGTTTGAAGGCAAGGATTTAACAAAGTTAGTAACTGATAAGGATTGGGAAGGTATCAGAGGTGCTAAGATTTCAACAATCTTCCAGGACCCAATGACTTCATTAAACCCAATTAGAACTATCGGTTCACAGATTACAGAAGTAATCGAAAAGCATCAGGGCGTTAGCACTGCTGAAGCTAAAAAGCAGGCAATTGAATTAATGGAAAGAGTTGGTATCAAAAACGCTGCAGATCGTTTTGATGAATACCCATTCCAGTATTCAGGTGGTATGAGACAGAGAATCGTTATCGCGATTGCTTTATCATGTCATCCAAAGGTATTAATTTGTGATGAACCAACTACAGCATTAGATGTAACAATTCAGGCACAGATTATTCAGTTAATTAAAGATTTACAAAGAGAATTAAAGTTCACTACTATTTATATTACTCATGACTTAGGTGTAGTAGCTAACGTTGCTGATAGAGTTGGTGTAATGTATGGTGGACAGATTATCGAATATGGTACTGTTGAGGAAGTATTCTACGATCCTAAACATCCATATACTTGGGCATTATTATCATCTTTACCACAGTTAGGTGTTAAGGGCGAAGACTTGTATTATATTACAGGTACTCCACCTTCACTATATAACAAGATTGAAGGTGACTCATTTGCTCCAAGAAACCCTTACGCAATGAAGATTGACTTTGCTCAAGAACCTCCATTCTTTAAGGTAAGTGAAACTCATTACGCTAAGACTTGGTTATTAGATCCAAGAGCACCAAAGATTGAAAAGCCAGAGGTTATCAATAACCTACATGAAAAGATTGCTAAGATGACTGGAAAGGGAGGAGCATTCTATGTCGAACATGAATAACGAAAAAGAAGTTCTTGTTTCAATTAAACACGTTGATGTATCTTTCCAAAATGGTGGTAAGAAGCCTTTTAGAGCAGTTAAGGATGCAAACTTTGATATCTATAAAGGTGAAACATTTGCCTTAGTAGGTGAATCAGGATCAGGTAAGACTACTTTAGGTAGAGCTATCATGAGAATCAACGAATGTTCTGCAGGTGAAATCGAATTTAAGGGAAAGAGAATTTCTGGTAAGATTTCTAAGCAGGAAGATGAACAGGTTATCAGATCTATTCAGATGATTTTCCAGGATCCAGCTGCTTCATTAAATGAAAGAGCAACTATTGAATACTGTATTTCAGAAGGTTTATACAACTTCCACCTATATAAGGATGAAGCTGATAGAGTTGCTAAGGTTGATAAGGCTTTACAAGAAGTAGGTTTATTACCAGAACATAAGTCTAGATATCCACATGAATTCTCAGGTGGACAGAGACAGAGAGTTGGTATCGCTAGAGCAATGGTTATGGAACCAGAATTTATCGTTGCCGATGAACCTATTTCTGCATTAGACGTTTCTATTAGAGCTCAGGTTTTAAACTTAATGAATAAATTAAAAGCAGAGAAAGGATTAACATATCTTTTCATTGCTCATGACTTATCTGTAGTAAGATTTATTGCGGATAGAATTGCGGTAATTCATTTAGGAAGAATCGTTGAAATTGCGGAATCTGAAGAATTATTCAAGTATCCATTACATCCATATACAATTTCATTATTGTCAGCTGTACCAATGCCTGACCCAATTATTGAAAAGCAGAGAACACCTATCGTTTATGACGAATCTAAGCGCGATTTCTCTGGTCCTAAGCCTGTTTTACAGGAAATTAGACCTGGACACTTCGTATTCGCAAACGACCGTGAGATGGCAGAATATGAGGCCAAATTACAGCAGATGGAAAAGGAAAGAGGATAATTAGACAAGAGTTGAA
This sequence comes from Erysipelotrichaceae bacterium, assembly GCA_045599505.1. GTDB lineage: Bacteria > Bacillota_I > Bacilli_A > Erysipelotrichales > Erysipelotrichaceae > UBA1783. The sequence goes on from JAZRWC010000004.1 coordinate 7,182, forward strand.
GTGATAACACTTAGTGCTATCATTACAATTGAACACAACAAAGGATAGTTAAAGCTATCCTTTTCTTTTTCTGTTTCATCAGCGATGAATTTATCAAATGAAACTTTTTTGCGATAGCTCTTAGTTGATAATACATATCTTGAGATATCAAAATCACCATGCATATACAATGAGGTAACTACAGCTAAAATGATTAGAATTAAGCCGATAATTAAACAGCTGTTAGAGAACATTAATAAGCCATTATCACCTTTTATTAGCTTAACTAATGGATATAACAAGGAAATAATCATATTTGGGATAAAACTTGATAGCTTAAAGTTTTTGAAATTCATACTAGTACCTCTACCTATAAATTATAGCATAATGAATTACATGAATTGAATTTGCGTATATATACTTGATGACAACATGATCAAATGTTTACTTTCATGTTAATATAACGGATAATGATAACAAGAAAAATTATTTATGATTTTGTTGATGAGTTAGGACATTTTATTTATCAGTGCCATACTAGATGAGATGTTTCTAAACCGACATCATATAGATTTTTGGGTTATTATATAGCGTAATAAATACTTTAGATAAATGGAGAAAAAAAGATAAAATGGTAAAAATTATGTTTATATGTCACGGCATATGACGCTTTTACCCGACCAGAGTAAGATAAACTAAATTACACCGGGGTTTATGGCCGGAGTGTACTTCACCAGTACCTCAATCCCCTATTTTTCAGAAGAGTTCGATTTGACGAGAAATCTATGATCAGCCCC
>JAZRWC010000005.1:0-3276 GCA_045599505.1 Erysipelotrichaceae bacterium
AAGAAACTGTTGAAGAAGATACAGGTGTTGTAGAAGAAACAGTAAATGAAGCTGAAGAAACTATTGAAGATATCACTGAGGAAGTTATTGAAGAAGCAACTAATGTAGTAGAGGAAACTGTAGAAGAAGTTAGTGAAGTAACTGATGAAGTAAATGAAACAGTTGATGAAGTCGTAGAAGAATTAGCTGAAATCTCAACATTAGAAAATCCTGAAGTTGTAGACCATTCTTTAGAAACAATTCTAAATGACAATAGTTTAGTGACTGGAGCTACTGGTGAATTTGTTAATTCTGTATTAGAAGAAATTCACTCAATTGAAAAAGGTGAAGAAGAAGGTGCTGTAGACTTTGTACCATTAGTTTCTAATGAAGAAATTAAAGCATCTGACTTATCTGTTGAATCAGATACATTAACTGAGTCAGTTGAAGAAACTACTACAGAAGAAGAAATAGTTGAAGTTGAAACAGTAAAATCAGAGGAAACACCAACTAAGGAAGTAGTAAAAGAGTCAGTTGAAGAACAAGAATATGAAGAATCAACAAAGGCTCCTACTCAGATAGCTGAAGATGTTGAGTTAACTGAAACTCAGGTTATGTATATTGAAAAATCTGATAATTCATACATTAATACTGTTGGTATGCCACAATTAGTAATGACTGAAGAAATTAGTACAAAGGCTATTAATGATGCTAAAGAATTAGCAGTTGATGATCCAACTAACAATACAGTTATAACTGAAAAAGGTGTAACTCGTAAGAAGACTGAAGCTGACTATGAAGAAGAAGAAAAGAATGATAAAGTTGCATCAGTATTAGGTACAATCGCTATCTTATTATTAGTGGCAATATTAGCTGTTGGCGGCTATTATTTCTGGACAAGGATGATGTAATAAAATGGCTAACAAGTGTAAAGGCTGTGGTGCAGAATTACAAACTGTTAATCCTGAAATAATTGGATATGCAGTTAGTGAAACTCATCAATATTGTCAAAGATGTTTCAAGATGATTCATTATGATGCTCATAAAGAAAACGACTTTATGGCTGACAATTCTAAAGTTTTAGAGATGTTAGAGAGCGTTGATGGCGAATATGTATGGATTATGGATATCTTTGACTTAGATACATCATTAAATAGTTCATTAGCTGAGTTTTATAAGAATAAATCTTGTAGCATTATTTTAAATAAATGCGATTTATTACCTGATAAAATCAATTATGAAAAGCTTGGAAATTATGTATTAAATAGAATTAAAAAGCTTAACATTAATACAAAAGCTATCATTACTAGAGGCGTAAATAATGACTTCATTGAAAACTTTGATGAATATATCGCTTCTAGAACTGAAAAGCCATTAGTTATGACTGGAATTGCTAATGTAGGTAAGAGCACAGTTATAAATGACTTGTTACAGGATAACGTTGTTACTGTTAACAGATATCCTGCAACTACAATTAACTTAAATGAAATTACTACTGATAAATATAGAATTATTGATACTGTTGGTTTAGTACCAGATGATTCAGTTGTTTTACATTTATCAAGTAAACAATTAAAGACTGTTGTCCCTGTTAAAAGAGTAAGACCTACTATCTATCAGATTAGAAAAGATCAGAGTTTCTCTTTAGGTGGTATAGCAAGAATTGATATAGAAACTACTACTAAAGCTTCTATCGCAATTTATGCATCAAACTTATTACCTATTGGAAGAAACAATCTAGAAAATGCTGATAAATATTGGACAAACAGCTATGGAAAAGAACTTACACCTACTTTAAAAGATTGTAAGAGCTTTAAGAACATGAACAAACGCAGTTTTATTAACAAAGGTAAAACTGATTACTTTATCTCTGGTTTAGGATTTGTTACTGTAACAGCTACTAACGCAACTGTTAGTATTATTACAGATCCAAGAATCAGTGTTAGTGCAAGAGAGGCGATGATTTAATGATTACAAAAAAACAAAAGCAGTTTCTTAAGGGACTAGCAAATACATTACCTGCCGTTGTTATTATCGGTAAGAGTGGATTAACTGAAAATATTTTAGATTCTATCGACGAATACTTAACTGCACATGAATTATTAAAAATCAGTGTATTAAATACTTGCGATGATCCAATGGATGAATTAGTTATCGATATCTTAGCTAATACTCATTCTGATTTAGTAAGTAAGTTAGGTAGAAAGATTACTATCTATCGTAGAAATAACAAAAAACCTGTTATCATGCTTCCTAGATAATGAAAAAGATAGGTTTAGTAAAAGGGGATTTCAATCCCATTACAAAGGACATTCTTATTCAATTAAAAAAGCTTATTAAGAACGAAAATCTTAATAAGCTTTATCTTGTTGTTAAAGATGATAATTCATTTGTTTCATATTATCATCGATATAATATGACAAAAAGAATGGTGTCTCATTTTAGAAAGATTGAAGTCATATCATATGATGCTGATTTAGATAACGAGTTTTTTATTGATGAATCTACTAGCAAATATGCTAGAGAAGGGAATAGTAACTTGCTAAGTTATTCAGTTCAAAGATATATTTCTGAAAACTATCTTTATGTAGAAGATATTCTAAAAGCTAACTTAAAAGAAAAGAGAATTGTTCATAGTAAATCTGTTGCTGAATTATCTAAAATAATAGCAAGAAGTAATGGGGTAGATGAACATCTGGCGTATCAGATTGGTCTATATCATGACTTAACTAAATATATGGGTTATGAAGATGCTAAAAGAATTATTGATGTATACTCACCATATGAATCTACTTATAATAAAGAAGTTTGGCATCAATATACAGCATATTATGTTTTAAAGCATTTTTATAAATTTAAAGATAAGACATTCTTAAAGGCTATAAGGCATCATTGTTTAGGTGATGATATTAATCCTTACTCAATGATTATTTATATAGCTGATAAGCTTGATCCATCTAGAGGATACGACTCAAACGCTTCAATCAAACTATCACTTAAAAATGTTAAAAATGGATTTGAACAGGTTCATAAGGAACAAGAAGTTTACTTAAAAAAGGAAGGAATAATTTTATGATTGGAATTATTGTAGCTATGACATGCGAAAAGGAGGCTATCGCTCCATTAGTTGAAAACGCTGAAGTAATTAATTATAAGCACAGAGAATTTATCAAAGGAACTATTTCTAATAAAGAAGTTGTTATTATGCAAGGTGGAGTAGGAAAGGTTTCTGCTGGTATTTCAACAACTCAAATGTTAGAACAGTTTGATATTGATGCATTAATCAATATTGGTTGT
>JAZRWC010000006.1:0-22532 GCA_045599505.1 Erysipelotrichaceae bacterium
GTAAAGCCTTCGCTGATTTATTATCAGGTGAAAAATCATTTAGTGGTAAGCTTTCTGACTCATGGGTTTATGACTATAAAGATGTAATCTATGGTGATGAATTCTCATATATCAACAAAGATTTAGATAACGAATTCTATAAGGAAGGTATCTATGTAGGTTACAGATACTATGACACTTTTGATGTTGATGTAAGATATCACTTTGGTTATGGTTTAACTTATTCTTCTTTCTTACAGGAAGTTAAGGATTTCAGATTAAATGGTAAAAATGTTGAACTTGATGTACTAGTCACAAATGATGGCAACTACAAAGGAAAAGAAGTAGTTGAAGTTTATGTTACTTGTCCATTAGGTAAGTTAGATAAAGAGTTCCAGAGATTAGTAGGGTTCGCTAAAACTAGTGAACTAAATCCTGGTGATAGTGAATTAGTATCAGTTAGCTTTGATATGGGTTATGCTAGTAGCTATGATTCTAGTACTGCTAGATATGTATTAGAAGCTGGTGACTATATTATTAGAGTAGGTAATGCTTCTAATAATACTGCTATTAGTGGTATGGTTCACGTTGATCAAGAATTAATAGTTTCAAATAATAAGAACATTTGTCCAGTTAATAAGCCATTTACAGAATTGAAGTGTGAATTAACTGATAGACCAATGCCTATGATCTATGTCCCAACATTAACATTAGAAAGCTATCCAACAGAACAATATCAATATGATAGTTACGAAAGATATTCTGATGAAAAAGTTGATTCAATTTTAAATAGCTTAACAACAGAAGAAAAAGTTGATGTATTAGTAGGCTCAGGAATGACAGGTATGTTTGATTCTTCATACAACTATACTCCTGGTGCGGTAGGTAGAACTACTAGTAACTTGATAAAAAAGGGATTAATCAATGTTAATTTAGCTGATGGTCCTGCTGGATTAAGATTACTAAAAAAGAGCGCATTAACAAGAAGTGGCAAGATGAAGATGGTTGAAGGAAACTATCTAATGGGCTTAATGGCTAATCTACCAAAGCCAATTATTGGTTTATTATCTAGTAAGAGTGATAAGGATAAGATGCTATATCAATTCACTACTGCTTTCCCTGTAGGAACAGCTTTAGCTCAATCATTCAATCAGAACTTATGCCAGAGTATCGGCGAAGCAGTAAGCCAAGAAATGAAGAAGTATGGTATTACATATTGGTTAGCTCCAGGTATGAATATCCATAAAAATCCATTATGTGGAAGAAACTTCGAGTACTATTCAGAAGACCCTGTATTAACAGGAAAGATTGCTGCTGCTTTATGTAGAGGTATTAATTCTGTTAGTGGTAATTATTCTACTATCAAGCATTTCGCATGTAATAACTCTGAGCAGAACAGAAACTTCTCTGATAGTGTTATCTCAGAAAGAGCATTAAGAGAAATCTATTTAAAGGGATTTGAAATCGCTGTTAAGGAAGGTAATAGTAAATCTTTAATGACTTCTTATAACAAAATTAACGGTGTATATGCTCCTAACAGTTATGATTTAAATACAACTGTTTTAAGAGAAGAGTGGGGATTTGATGGTGTCGTTATGACCGATTGGTTCTCAACTCAAAAAGGACAGGGTAGAAGTGATTTAGCTATTAAAGCAGGCAATGATATGATTATGCCTGGTGGAAAATCATATGCGAAAGAAATTTTAGAAGGATTAAAGAATAACGTTATTACTATCGAAGATATCGATAAGGCTTGTAGTAATATCATCAGAAGCGTAGTTTACTCATACGCTAATGAAAAGTTAAATGGTGTATTTACTAAAAAGTAGAAACTTAATAGTTGAAAGGACAATAATTATGAACACAATTGAAAACATCATGACTAGAAAAAGCATCAGAAAATATACTGATAAGATAGTAAGTGAAGAAGATATCAAGACAATTCTTAAGGCAGGAATGGCTGGACCAAGTGCAGTAAACGCGAGATGTTGGAAGTTTGTTATAGTTGAAAATAAAGAGAAGCTAGCTCAAATGCATGAAATAAATGGTGCTGCAACAAAGATGTTACCAAACGCTGCTTTTGCGATTTTAGTGTGTGGTGATTTGGATAAAGCATTTAAAAAGCATCCTGAATTCTGGGTTATTGATTGTAGTATAGCTACTCAAAATATGATTTTAGCTGCTAATGAATTAGGTATTGGTTCTGTCTGGTTAGGAACATGGCCAATGGAAGCTAAGATGGAAGGACAGAAAAAACTATTTGATCTACCTGATAATTTAGTACCTCATTCAATTGTTGCATTTGGTTATCCAGATGAAGATCCAGATAAGTCAAGCAAGCCAGAATACGAAGAAGATAAAGTAATATTTGTTAAGTAAAAGGAAAAGGATATTTTAACCATTTGGTTAAGATATCCTTTATTTATAGGTTAATGATAATTAATATTAATTACATTAATTCTCTGAACATTTCAGCGAACTGTTCAATGCTAGCTTCTCTAGGGTTGCCAGGAGCGCAAGCATCAGCAGCTGCAGAAGCTGTTAAGAATGGTAAGTCTTCTTCCTTTAATGCAGGTAACTTTGAAGGGATGTTAACATCAGCGCTTAACTGTCTAACTGCATCGATAGCAGCCTGTCTGTAAGTTGGCTGATCCATACCAGTAGTATCTACACCTAAAGCTTCAGCGATAGCCTTATACTTTTCACCAGTGCATTCCTTGTTGAAGTCCATAACGATTGGTAACATCATAGCGCAAGCAACACCATGTGGAGTATCATATACTGCACCTAATGTATGAGCCATTGAATGAGCGATACCTAAACCAACATTTGAATATGCCATAGCTGTAACGTTCTGAGCTAAAGCCATACCTTCTCTACCTTCAGCATCACCGCTAACAGCCTTACGTAAGTTCTTGCCGATTAACTTGATAGCTTCTAAGTTTAATACGTCAGATAATTCCCAAGCACCCTTAGTTGTGTAACCTTCGATTGCATGAGTTAATGCGTCCATACCAGTAGAAGCTGCTAAGCTCTTAGGCATTGAAGCCATCATATCTGGGTCAACTACTGCGATATCAGGAATATCGTTAGGGTCAACACAAACGAACTTTCTCTGCTTTTCTACGTCAGTGATAACGTAGTTGATAGTTGTTTCAGCACCTGTACCACCAGTTGTTGGAACAGCGATTGTGAATACTGTACGCTTCTTAGTAGGAGCAACACCTTCTAATGATCTAACGTCAGCGAATTCAGGGTTGTTGATGATGATACCGATAGCTTTACCAGTATCCATTGATGAACCACCACCGATAGTGATCATCATATCAGCACCGCTTGCCTTATAAGCTGCAACACCAGCCTGAACGTTTTCAATAGTTGGGTTTGGTTTAATGTTTGAATATACTTCGTAAGCAATACCAGCTGCATCTAATAAATCAGTAACCTTAGCTGTAACACCAAACTGTACTAGTCCTGGGTCAGAAGCAACGAATGCCTTTGTGTAGCCTCTAGATGTAATTAATTCAGGAATAACTGAAATTGCACCTTGGCCATGGTAAGAGATTCCGTTTAAAACGAAACGATTGAATGCCATAAATTTTTTCCTCCGTTTTTTCTATTGTTAGACATATTATAGCACTCTAAAAAAATAGTAATAAGTAATATATACTTACTTGTGAAAGAATGTGTTATTTGGATTTATTAAGAAAAAAGAGCAGTTTAGTGATATAATAGTTAACGTGTTTAAGGAGATTGTTTTATGAGCTTAAATGTATACCATGGTGATATTATCTATTCAAAATCAAGAGATGAAATCGTAGTAAATGAAGATAGCTTTATCGTAGTTGATAATCAGTTTATTAAAGGAATTTATAAAGAGTTACCTGTAGAGTATAAAAATGTAGACGTTGTTGATTATGGTAAGGGATTAATTATTCCAGCCTTTAGTGACTTACATATTCATGGTAGCCAGTATGGTCAAAGAGGCTATGGAATGGATAAGTTATTATTTGATTGGTTAAACGATTATACATTCCCTCAAGAAAGCAAATATTCCAATATGGAATATGCTAAGACAATGTATGATCAGCTTGTAAGAGATTTAATTAAACATGGAACTTTCCATGCTTCTATCTTTACCACAATTCATTATGAAGCATCTGATTATTTGTTTAAGTTAATGGATGAAAAAGGCTTATATGGATATGTTGGTAAGGTTAATATGGATATGAATTCTCCTGAGTTTTTATGTGAAGATCCAAAGACTTCAATTGAAGAAACTGAAAGATTCGTTAGAGAACATATGTATTCACAAACAGTTAAGCCAATCTTAACTCCTAGATTTGCTCCTACTTGTTCAGAAGAAGTTCTAAAAGGTTTAGGAGAAATAGCTAAGAAATATCGTGTTGGTTTACAGACACATTTAGTTGAATCAAAAGCTGAGGCTGCTTTCGCGATTGAAACTCACCCAATGTATACAACTGATTCTGAAATATATTTAGAAAATGGGTTATTAGAAAATGGGCCAGTAATCTTTGCTCATGTAATATTCCCAACTGAAAGAGACAAGGAATTATTAAAGAAGTACAACTGTATTACTGTTCATTGCCCAGATTCAACTAACAACGTTATTGCAGGTATTATGCCAGTAGATACACTACAGAATGAAGGAATTAGAATTTCATTAGGTAGTGATATTGGTGGAGGACAAGATGTAGCTGTTTATAGACAAATTGCTAGTGCAGTGAGAATCAGTAAATTAAAGGAATTCTATGAACCAGAGAACAATAAAACTATCTTATTTAAAAATGCCTTCTACATGGCTACTAAAGAAGGTGGAAGTATTTTCGATAGAGTAGGGTCTTTAGAAGAAGGTTATAGATTTAACGCTTTAGTATTAGATAATTTAGAAGATGATGGATTACATATTACACCTTTAGAAAAGTTAGAAAGATTCTGTTATAAAGGTGATGATAGAAATATCATTGCTAGATATCTTGATGGCAAATTCATTAATTTTGAATAATAGGGAAGCTTTGCTTCCTTTTTATTTTTGATTTATTAATAGGATAAAAATAAACAAATAGCTATTTGATTAATATGAAATAATTACATCAAGGATAAAAAGGTGATTGTTTATGAAAAAGAGGAACATAGATTTAACTCAAGGCACTATCTGGAAAGTTATTGTAGCTTTTGCGATTCCAGTATTTATTGGTCAATTATTCCAAACTCTTTACCATTCGGTCGACTCAATTGTGGTAGGAAGATTTGTTTCTGGTGATGCTTTAGGAGCAGTTAATTCCAGTAGCACAATTTCTAATACATTAGTTGGTTTTTTTACAGGTTTATCAGTTGGTGTTGGAGTAGTATTCGCTAAATCATTTGGGGCTAAAGAATACAATAAGCTTCATGATGCTATTCAGACTACTATTACGTTCTCTTTAGCTTTTGGTATTTTAATTGCTGTATTAGGAGCAATTTTCTCTGAAAGAATGCTTATCTTACTAGATGTTGATCCAGAGATATTACAGGCTAGTACTAACTATTTAAGAATATATATGTTTGGTGTCTTTTTTACTGCAGTCTATAATGTTGGGGCTTCAGTAGTAAGAAGTGTTGGGGATTCCCAATCACCATTTATTTACTTGTTAATCTCTAGTATCACCAATATAGTTTTAGATTTATTGTTTGTAGGAGTGTTTAAGTGGGGAGTAAATGGCGTAGGTATCGCTACTGTAATAGCTCAATTTATTTCAGTTGTACTAGTATTTAGAAGAATGAGTCAATTAGATGAGAGATACGCTTTTAAATATAATGAATTAAAGATTAAATGGGGTATTTTAGCAGAAGTATTAGCTTTAGGCTTGCCAGCTGCTTTACAACAGTCAATCACATCTATCGGTAATTTATTTACTAATAGATATATCAATGGCTTTGGTAAATCAGCTACTGCTGGTATTGGTACTGGAATAAAAATAGACCAGTTTGCACAAGCTGTAACTCAAGCAATTGCTCAAACAATTCCAACATTCATTGCTCAGAATATAGGTGCAAAACAATACAAGAGAGCTCATGATGGTATCTTTATTGCTGCAACTATCGCAATTGTATCTTGTATAGTTCCTGCTGTTGGTATTTATATTTATGCTGGTAAACTTGCATTAATATTTACTAGTGAGCAAGCTATTATCGATGTAATTGTAGCTTTCTTACATACAATTATGCCTTTATACTTTGTGATGGGTATTCATCAGACTTTCTCTGGCATTTTAAGAGGTTTCATGAAGGCAAAGCAGGCTATGATTATCAATATCTTAGGTATGGTAGGAGTAAGACAAACATATTTAGCTTTAGCTTTAAAAGCCAATCATTCACTTCAAACTTTATTATGGAACTATCCTATAGCTTGGGGTAGTACAGCTATAATGCTTGTAACTTACTATCTAGTTGTATTAAGAAAAGAAATCAAACAATTAACAGTGGAACAATAAACAAATAGAGATGGAATATTAATCCATCTCTATTACTTTATTTGATAGTTTTGACTAATTCTAAAAGCTTTTCAGACAACATCTCTACTGTATAATCTAGTACTTTCTGTCCATATTCTTTACTTGCGTATTCAATTGGATTTTTACCGATTAGTGCTTTTAAGTCTTTTTCGTCTTTTAATCTTGTAATATCTACTAGATCTTCTCTTACTGCCCAAGTTATACTTGTTTCGTTATGAGCTGCATGATCTGATTGATATGTTAATTCATCATCATTGCGATATTCAAATCCACATACTAAAGTTAAGCCTATTTCTTCTTGAACTCTATCCTTTAATTTCATGAAATGTTTTGAGCTAGGACCATGACCATGACCAACTAAGATTTTAAAACCCATTCTCTTTATATTCTTGGCTATTTTCATAATCATCTCATCAAAGAACTCATCATCCACCCAATAGGCACTTCCTGGTAATACTTGAGTATCATACTTTACCATTCTGTTTTCTCGATAGTTATCCATACCATAGTAGTAAGTATCACCATCATTTGTTACTCTATCTGGTCCTAAAAATAACATAGGCATTACAATCCCACCGATTTTATTAGCTAGATGTTCAAATAGAGCTTCTGATTGGATGCCATCAGCTCCTAGCGGTAAATGATAGCCATGCCATTCTAACGTTCCTAATGGAAGATAAGCAATCGGCATCTTGTCTCTTGCTTCGATAAATTCTTCTGGTCTCATTTCAATCCAATGGATTTTATTCATTTCAAATACCTCACTGCTTAAGAATTAGTTTGTTATAGGCTGCTAAATATGAATTATTAGCGATAGCTACTACTTCATTGATATCTCTAGAGAAATCTTCTAAAGACCAAGAGAATAGTAAAGAGCAGATGCCATAAGACACCATGTTTTTAAAGTATATATCATCAATATTGCTTAAGGTATTGTGGCGATACAATTGATTAGAAATAAATCCCTGCAATACGAACGCGCTGTGTCCTGAATGTAAGAATGTCTTAAAAAAAACTTTATTTTTTAACCATTGTTCAAAATATATCTGTAAGAACTGATCAAATGGAAGAGTGTTATCTAATTCAAAGTTATCAACGATCGTATTAAAACAATAATTTAATACTTCTTGAGTGTCTTTGAAATGTCTGTAGAAACTTCTTCTTCCTACCCCTGCCTTTTCTGTTAATTCAGTAATAGTAATACTATTATAGTCTTTCTTTTGCAAAAGAAGCATAAAAGCCTGGGCAATGTAGTTTTCAGTATTTGTGTGTTTGATCTGCATGTTGTTCGTTCCTTTTTTTAATTGTATTGTACATTTTTTGAATAACACGTTTATTATAACTCATAGTGTGTCATCTTGAAAACTAAAATGTTAACTACTTTGAAAGATTAGCAGTAAAATGTATTAGAAAGAAGAGAGATTTATATGAGGGTAAATAAACTTGATGTTGTATCAGTAAATAATATGAGATTATCAGATAAATATACCATTGATAATTACATAGATTCAAAACTATTAATGTATAGAGCGGCCTATGGCATATTTTTAGCTAGCGATTATAAAGATAAGAAAATTGCGATTGTTACTGGTAAAGGTAATAATGCTGGAGATGGTTATGCACTTGCTTATATTTTTGAGAAAAACAATATCAGCTATGATTTAATAATGCTTGATGAAAAGAAGAGCACTGATGGATTATTCTTTTATGATAAGTTAATTAATAAGGGTTGTTTATATAGCGAGAATATTAACTTTGATAAATATGATGTTACTATTGATTGTTTGTTTGGTACTGGATTTTCAGGTGAAGTAAAAGGTAACTATAAAGCAGTGATTGAAAAAATCAATAGTTCTAATAGCTATGTAATAAGTGCAGATATAAATTCAGGAAACAATGGAGATACTGGGTTAAGCAAACTATGTGTTAAAGCGAATTTGGTAGTGGCCATTGGATTTATTAAAGAAGGCTTACTAATCAACGAATATGTAAAGAGAATCGTTGTTAATGATATAGGAATAAAACTATTAGAAAAAGAGAATGAAATATGTGTTGGTGAATACAGCGATAAAGTTTCATTTGATGTTATAGATACTACTGATATCACTATTTACTAATCAATAAGTATTAAATCTACAATAAAGCTATGAATGGTAAAAAAAGAGGTGTCATAGACGACCTCTTTTATGTGATTAATATAATTTCTTTAGTATTTCCTTCATATCGGCAACTAGTGGAACTCTAGGATTTGCAGGAGAGCATTGATCTTCATATGCCAATACAGCAATTGTATCAATCTTTTCTTTCCAATCTTTTTCGGAAATACCTAATTCTGAGAATCTAGTAGCTAAACCAATTTCTTTTGTAAGATTTTCTACAGCAACAGCGAATGCTTCAACAGCTTCTTCAGTTGTAGTGAATGATAAACCTAAAAGCTTAGCAATATCTTCGTATTTCTTATCAGCCTTATATACATTGTACTTAGGCCATACAGAAAGCTTAGTAGGGACAGTTCCATTATATCTAATGACTTCTGGTAATACGATAGCACATGTATGACCATGAACTGTATGGAATTCTGCACCAATTTTATGAGCTAATGAATGACCCATACCTAAGAAAGCATTTGCGAAAGCCATACCAGCGATTGTGGCTGCATTGTGCATCTTTTCTCTTGAGTCTAAGTCGTTTTTACCATCTTTTACAGCTCTTGGCAAAAACTCAAATACCATCTTTATTGCCTGTAAACATAAGCCATCAGTATAGTCATTTGCCATAACTGAAGTATATGCTTCTACTGCATGAGTCAATACGTCCATACCAGTCATAGCAGTAGATCTAGAAGGTAAATTTGTTGTGAATTCAGGATCCACGATGGCTACAGTTGGAGTTAATGAATAATCAGTTAATGGATATTTCTTGTTGTTTGCTTTATCTGAAATAACCGCAAATGGTGTTACTTCTGATCCGGTTCCTGAAGTAGTTGGAATACAAATTAGTTTGCTCTTTCTTCCTAATTCAGGATACTTGAAAGCTCTTTTTCTAATATCCATGAACTTTTGTTTTAAGTCATCAAAGTCAACTTCTGGATGTTCATAGAATACCCACATACCTTTAGCAGCATCCATAGAAGATCCACCACCTAATGCGATGATTGTGTCTGGTCTGAATGCTTCCATTAATTCAACACCACGCTTAACTGTTGTGATATCTGGATCTGGTTCTACATCGCAGAATAGCTGAATCTGAACAGGATTTCTTCTTAAATTTAATTGTTCAGTAATTTTATTGACGAAACCAAAGTCAACCATTGATCTATCTGTAACGATAAATACCTTATTTAAATCGCGACAAGACTGTAAGTATTGAATTGAATTTCTTTCAAAATAGATTTTCTGAGGAACCTTAAACCACTGCATTGTATTTCTTCTTTTTCCTACCTTTTTAACGTTAATTAGATTAATTGCGCTGACATTACCTCCAATAGAGTTGTTGCCGTAGCTGCCACAACCTAATGTTAATGATGGTAAAAATGAGTTGTATACGTTACCGATACCACCGAATGTAGAAGGGGAATTCCAAATAATTCGCATAGCTTTTACTAGCTTGCCAAATTCATCAGCCATCTGCTGAGTTGCACAATGAATTGCGGCAGAATGTCCTAGTCCATTAAATTCAACCATCTCTTTTGCTAAGCGGAAACCTTCTTCAGCATTTTTTGATTTAAAGAATGCTAATACAGGTGAAAGCTTTTCTCTTGAAAGAGGCTCGTTTACTCCTATTTCATTGCATTCTGCACAAATAATTGCAGTACCTTCTGGTACTTCAAATCCTGCATTTTTGGCGATGTTATAAGCACTCATACCTACGACTACAGGATTTAACTTGGCATTTGGATATTCAGCTTTCTTTTCAACACCAAAAAGGTATTTTTCTAACATTGCTTTTTCTTTCTTTGTCGCAAAGTAAGCTCTATATTTTTTGAAAGTTTCAACTGTTTCGTCATAGATTTCTTCATCGACAATTGCAGCCTGTTCTGAAGCACAAATCATACCATTATCAAATGATTTTGATAATACGATATCATTGACTGCTTGTTCAATATTTGCTGAAGCATTGATATATGCAGGAACATTTCCAGCTCCAACACCCATTGCTGGCTTACCACAACTATATGCAGCCTTTACCATGGCATTACCACCAGTAGCTAAAATTGTAGCAACTCCTGGATGGTTCATTAATGCGCTTGTTGCTTCCATGCTCATTGTTTCAATCCATTGAATGCAGTTTTCAGGTGCACCTGCTTCAATTGCAGCATCTCTAATTACTTGAGCAGCAGCCTTTGAGCATTCATGTGCGCTAGGATGGAACGAGAAAATAATAGGGTTTCTTGTCTTTAATGAAATCAATGATTTAAATATAACTGTTGAAGTTGGATTTGTTACCGGTGTGATTCCACAGATTACTCCTATTGGACAAGCTATTTCAGTAATTCCAGTAACAGAATCTTCCGAAATAACACCAACAGTTTTTAAATGTCTCATATTGTTAACTACATATTCGCAAGCGAATAGGTTCTTGGTTGCTTTATCTTCAAAGACACCTCTTTTTGTTTCTTCGATAGCCTTAGCTGCTAATGTACCATGTTTATCTAATCCAGCTACAGAACATTTTGCTACGATATAATCAATCTGTTCTTGATTCAAATTCATAAACTGTTCTAGAGCCTTTGTAGCGTTTTCTACAAGGGTATTTATCTCTTTTGTAATTGCGTTTTCTTCCATAAATGTACCTCGCTATTAATTGTTTAAGCTCATTTTACTGAAAGTGATATACTTGTCAATTAGTTAACAATATGATAACGATTACATTGATAACAAAGTGAATAGTTTCACAAATTCATTGGCTTTTTGATAGTAACTAAATATAGTAAACAAAAAGTACTGATTTTGTTATTAATCAGTACTATTAATCTAGAATTGATTTTATATTTAACTGAATATGATCTGGAATCTAGATATAGCTATTTTGATTCTTTTTTCTTCTTGTCTAAATAATACAATATGTAATCAACTATAGCTAAGCCAACCGCAATTGGAACTACAGTGATTAATACTAATGTTCCAAACAAACCAGCTAGAAAGCCTGATGAAGTATAAATATCAGATAGAGCGATAATAGTTGCAATCAACGCTACAACAAAATCAGTAACCGCAAATACCTTGTAGATACTTACATCCTTTTTTAGTAGTTTAGTAATTAAATAGATAATTAGCCCTAGTGTCACTATGCTCATTAATATAGCTAGTAAAAATAAGATTACTTCTAAATCACTACTTCTAACATTTGGTGTTAAGCACCATATTGCCGCAGTAATAACAAGTGATAGTAGGGCAGTTAATATATTCTTCTTAATGTTCATTTTTAATCTTTTACTAATACCTTTACAATTTCTCCATAGTATTGAGTATGTACGCCATCTTTTGAATACCAGTCGAAGGCATAGCCATCAACGTGATTTACGTCGAAATCGCTTCTACCAACATTCTTGCATAATACTACTAAGCAAGCTTCATCAAAGTAAGGAGCAACATCGTTACTATTGACAGTTAATCCTACATTGTTCATCTTATCTTCATCTCTACCTGATACTCTACCAAAATATCCTAACTGTTTTCTGTATTCATTTTCATAGAAGCATACACTGAAATATTCAGCATTATCAAATACTTCTTTTGAGTATCTTGTAGCGTGTACATAAACAGTAAAAATAGGCTTGTTCCATAAAATACCTACAGAACCCCATCCGATTGTTAAACCATTTGTTCTTTCTCCATCGCTAGCGATTGCCATAGCTGGATTTGGTTTAATTGAAAATGGCTGATACAATTTTCCGAATTCTTCAATTGAAATTTCTCTCATAATAAGTACCTCAACTTTATTATGAGTATACCACAAAAATAAGAAAACCTTATAGATAATACCTATAAGGCTAGATGTTTTGAGAGATTATATGAGCTGTCGCAAATCCAGATAAATCAGTTGTATCTACATTGATAACTCTAACTAATACATCGCTGTCATCAATTTTGTGATAATCAGATTTGTAAACTTTATTTTTTAACTGGAAATTCGGTTCATTTAATTGTTCTGTTTCAGTTAAATTAACAATTGTGATTTGTTCGTTTGTTATATTTAAGTGTTTAATTAAAAATTCAATTACTTCATCGCTTTCAAATTTCCAACCAACTATTATGTTATCGAATTGCTTTGAAATGATGTAGTTGTTAATAGAGTAGACCATATTATCTAATGTCATATTGAATGTTACTTCATTTAGCATCTGATCTTTTGTAAAACAGCACCAATTACCATCTAGGAAAACAGATTTGTCTAATTGCATCATTAATTCTTGGCCAACATATGAATCTTTATAGCTTAAAGCTTTGATAAATAATAAATTGCGCATAAACTATCCTTTCCTTAACTCTAATATTTTATCTAGATTAATATCTAGGTATTCTTCTTTTCCTGTTTTTAGATAATCGATAACTTGTGATTTTAGATAACCAGGTGTACTTGCTCCAGCAGTTACAGCTATCTTTTCATCGCTAGAAAATTTGTAGTCAACAAGCTCTCTAGCAGTTTCTACTTTAATAACTCTACCAATGCCACTTGATCTAGCTATATTAGCTAATTGAGTAGTGTTGTTGCTACTAGGATCTCCTACAACTACTAATGTATCGATATTCTTTAAATTCTTTACTGCTTGCTGTCTTGTTCTAGTTGCATCGCAGATTTCCTGCATAATTGTGCTAGTAGGATATACTAACTTGATCTCTTCAATAAGTTTAGCTGTATCCAAATAAGACATTGTTGTTTGATTTGTGATTAGAATCTTTTCATTTTTAATTTTTAAGTTTTCTAAATCAGCTTTATTTGTTACTAGATGGATTTTACTATCTAAAGCGATAACGGCATCACTTTCTGGATGATTCTTTTTACCAATATAGATAACATCGTACCCATCATTGATATATTCTAAACAAAGATTTGCATTTTTTGTGACGTCTATACATGTTGCATCTACCACGATTAACCCTTTATCTTTAGCGTATTGCATGATTTTTGGATCGATGCCATGAGCGGTAAATACTACAACACCTTCATTAATAGTATTCAATAATTCTAACTTTGTAAGAGTTTTAGATTCTAATGTTATAGCACCTAGTTTGTTGAAGGCATCTACTACGTATCTGTTATGGACAAGCATGCCTAAAATATAGACTTTTGTGTCTGGGTATTCTGCGATTGTTTTTTTAACTTTTAGTATCGCTGCGATTACTCCCTTGCAATAACCTGAAGGGATTACCTGTACAATATCCATAAACATACCTTCTTCTTTAAAATATTTTAGCATAATAAATCATAAATATGCTAAAATAAGTTGCTAGGAGGTTAAGAGTATGGAAATTAAGTTTAGAAAAGATGTAAAACAATTAATTGAATATAAGAGATTTGAGGAATTTACTCCAATTCAGAAAGAAGTAATGCCATTAGTATTATCTGGAAGAGATGTTATTGGTATTTCTGCTACTGGTACAGGAAAATCACATGCTTTTATTATGCCTATCCTTGAAATGATTGATGTTAGTGTTAACGCAATTCAAGCAGTAATAGTTGCTCCAACAAGAGAGTTAGCTATTCAGTTATATAATCAGGTTAGTGAAATCAATAAGTTTAATCCTGATATCAGAATTAAGCTTGTTGCTTCAGGTAAAGATAAGGAAAGAATGATGGAAGGATTAAAAACTCAGCCTCACATCGTTGTTGGTACTATCGGTAGATTAAAGGATTTATTCGTCGATGAAGCTGTATTAAGATTAGATACAACTAAGACAATCGTTATCGATGAAGCCGATATGACATTAGAGTTGGGATTCTTAGATGTAATTGATGAAGTATGCGGCAGACTTCCAAAGAAGTTACAGATGCTAGTATTCTCAGCTACTATCCCAGCTCAATTACAGCCTTTCTTAAGAAAATATATGTTCCATCCAGTGATGGTACAGCCAAAGGAAAAGCATAAGCTTTCGCCAAAGATTGAACATGTTTTAGTAAATTGTCGTTATTCATCATATACAGATAAGCTATTAAAGATTCTTCCAGGAATCCAGCCTTATGTATGTATGATTTTCGCAAAGACTAAGCAAGAGGTTATCGATACAGCTAAGCTATTAAAAGACAATGGCTATGATGTTTTAGAAATTCATGGTGATTTAAGCTCAAGAGAAAGAAAACAAGCTTTAAAGACTATTGCATCTGATGGTGCTAGCTATATTGTTTGCTCAGATATTATGGCTAGAGGCTTAGATATCGATTCAGTTTCTCATGTTATTTCATTAGGCTTACCAAGTTCTTTAGATTACTATACTCATAGAGCAGGTAGAACTGGTAGAGCAGGTAGAACTGGTACATCATATGTATTATTCAATAAGGATGATATTAGTGGTATTAAGGTATTAAAGAACCAGGGATTTAACTTTGAATCTAAGGATTACAAGCGTGGATCTTGGGTAGAAGCTAGACCTTATGATTATCGTCCAAGAAAGAAGAACCTTTCTGAAGAAGATATCGCAGTTCAAAAGATTGCGAAAGCTCCAGTTAAGAAGGTGAAACCAGGTTATAAGAAGAAGCGTCAGGAAGAAATTGACAGCATCAGAAGAAGACAGAGAAGATTAATGATCAAGGCTTCTATCAAGGCTCAGCAGAAGGAAAGAGCTAAGAAGGCTCAGCGTGAGAAAAACGGGTACTAGTATATGTTAAAGCTAGGAAGCCATGTATCATGCAGCTCACCTGATTTCGTATTAGGTGCTGTTAAGGAAGCGTTAAGCTATAAAGCGACAGCGTTAATGTTGTATACAGGTGCTCCTCAAAACAGTTTTAGAGTCCCTGTTGAAAGATTAAAGAGTAAAGAAGCGTTAGACTTATGGCAAGCAAATGGTTTTAGTAGTGATGATATAGTAGTTCATGCTCCTTATATCATTAATTTAGCTAATACTATTAAGCCAGAGACATATGCTAATTCTGTATCTGCACTAAAAAAAGAGATTCAAAGAACTATCGCTATCAAGGCGAAATATTTAGTTGTTCATCCTGGTAGTTACTTGACAGCTACTTTACAAGAAGGAATTGATTCAATTGCCAAGGGTATCAATGAAGCCTTAAGCGAAAAAGATGATGTGATTATCTGTTTAGAAACTATGGCAGGTAAGGGTAAAGAAGTTGGATGGCGATTTGAACAAATTAAGGCAATTATTGATAAGGTGGAATTAAAGGATAAGATGGGTGTTTGTTTTGACACTTGTCATACTTGGGATTCCGGTTACGATTTAAATGACCTTGATAATGTATTAAAACAATTTGATGAGATTATTGGACTAGATAAGATGTATGTTAGCCATGTTAATGACTCTAAAAATGTCTTAGGTGCTAAAAAGGATAGACACGAAAATATAGGCAAAGGTAATATTGGATTTGAAGTATTACATAAAGTAGTAAATCATCCATTATTAGAAGATAAGATTAAAATCTTAGAAACTCCATATGTTGATGACAAACCAATATATGGTCAAGAAATTGAAATGCTTAGAGGTTAATTAAGGAATGGTCAGTAATGACTGTTCCTTTTATTATAGAAAAAGAAAATCCGTAAATATGTAATGTATTTACGGATTGTATGTTTTATTGATTAATTATTAGAGATGAACTGTTGAATTTCTTTCTTTAATTCTTCAACTACATCTTCCTGCTTAATCTTTCTGATGATTTCGCCTTTTTTAAACAATAATGCTTCCTTAATACCACCAGCAACGCCGATATCAGCATCTCTTGCTTCACCAGGTCCATTTACTGGGCAACCCATAACAGCTACCTTAATATCAGCGTTTACTGTTTCTAAGTAGTCTCTTACCTGATTGATGATTGGTAACATATCATATTGAGTTCTTCCACAAGTAGGGCAACCCACTAAATCTGGAACATTAGTGATTAAATCATAGGCTTTTAATAACTTCTTAGCAGCTCTGATTTCTTCAATAGGATCATCTGAGATAGAAATTCTGATTGTATCGCCAATTCCAGCTCTTAATAATTCTCCTAAAGCAGCGCTTGACTTGATTAAGCTATAATCGATAGTACCAGCTTCAGTTACACCTAAATGTAAAGGATAAGGATACTTTTCGCTAGCTAGCTTATATGTTTCAACTGTTAATCTAACATCGCTTGATTTAAATGATAAAACGATATTATGGAAATCTAAATCTTCTAAAATTTTTACATGCTTATCTGCTGATTCTAACATAGCTTCAGCACAATTATGACCATACTTTTCTAATAGTTCCTTTTCGATAGAACCGCTATTGATACCGATTCTAATAGGAACGTTATGTTCTTTACATGCGTTTACTACCTTTTCAACGTTTTCTCTAGCTCCTATATTACCTGGGTTGATTCTAACTTTATCTACACCAGAATTGATAGCTTCTAAAGCTAATTTATAATCGAAATGAATATCTGCTACTAATGGAATATGAATCTGCTTTTTGATTTCTTTTAAAGCCTTAGCATCGCCCATATCTAAAACACTACATCTAATGATCTCGCATCCTACGCTTTCTAACTTTAAAATCTGAGCTACAGTAGCTTCTACATCCTTAGTTAATGTGTTGCACATTGACTGGATGACGGGTCTGGAGTTACCTCCAATTGATATATTTCCAACTTCTACTTTTCTAGTTTGTTCTCTTGTGTACATCATACAAACCTCCACATCAAAATTATACTACTACAAAAGGATTTATTGAACAAAACCAAAGAAAAAACTATTGTCATATTATTGAATGTTGTGTTAAGATATATGAGCAATAGTACTGGAGGTATCAATCGTGAGAGATAACGTTATATTAAAGTGCTCAGAATGTGGAGAAGAAAACTACTTAAGTTCTCGTAATAAGAAGAAGCATCCTGAAAAGATGGAAGTTAAGAAGTATTGTTCACGTTGCAATAAGATGACTACTCATAAGGAGAAAAAGTAAGAGCCTTTTATCAAAAGGCTTTTTTCTTAGGTGAAAGAAAATGTTGGATACATATAGATTAACAGTAGGGGCTTTTAGAACAAACTGTTATGTTATTGTCGATAATGACAAGGCATTAATCATTGACCCAGGAAGTGGCGCAAGAAGAATTTCAGAAGCTTTAGATCAATTAGGAATCAAAAGGATAAGTGCTATTTTATTGACTCATGGTCATTTTGATCATATTGGAGCAGTAGATAAACTAGTAGAGAAATATCATTGTCCAGTTTACGCAAGTCAAGATGATGAAAAGATGATGAGAAATGAAGAGTACAATAACTTAAATGGTTTAAGTGCTTCAATCAAATGTAAGGTTAACTGGCTTGAAAAGAAATATCTATTTATTGATGGTTTCCAAGTGAAAGTAATCTACTCGCCAGGTCATTCTAATGGCTCAGTGATGTTTGTTATTGATGGAAAGCTTTATTCTGGAGATACATTATTTAAGATGGGGGTTGGAAGAACTGACTTATACTCAGGTTCTGAAGGAAAGCTTTCAAAATCTTTAAAGGTATTAAATGAACTAGATAACGATATGATTGTATATCCAGGACATGATGAACCTACCACAATAGGATTTGAACTTAAGAATAATCCATATTTAGGATAGAAGAAATTCTATCCTTTTTTTAGGAAAAATGTAGTTTGATTTCTACTTATATAGTAGGGAATCAGATTATGGAAAAACGTTTTGAAGAAATATTAGCTAAAGCGATCAAAGGAAAGATTACAGATATTCATTTTAAGCAAGTAGATAAAGCAGTTACGATCTCACTTAGAGGTATTGCAGGATTAGTAAAGGTTACTGGTGATGAAAATGATTTGAGATTATTCAACTATCTTCAATATAAATCTCATCTTCAATTAACTAGTACTTCTCCTCAATCAGGCTCCTTTAACTACTACTTTAAAGGGAATTATTATGATTTCCGTTTAGCTGTTATTACAACTAACAATACTAAAACAGGAGTGCTAAGAATTTTGAATTGTCATGATGGGTTAAGCTTAGATGAATTAACTTATGATAAGGAAGTTCAAAGAAGAATGCTTGAATACATCAATAAGCGAAGCGGATTAATAATCTTTTCAGGCTTAACAGGCTCAGGCAAAACTACAACTATGTATTCATTATTAAGATTGTTAGAGAATAAAACTATTTATTCCTTGGAAGATCCAATTGAGGTAGTGCAAGATAATATAACCCAATTAGAAATTAATGAGAGAATTGGCTTTAGCTTTTCTGAAGGAATCAAACAGATACTAAGGCATAATCCGGATGTACTTATGATTGGAGAAATCAGAGATGAAAATACAGCCAAGATGGCCATTAGAGCAGCATTAACTGGTTGCTTAGTTGTCTCTTCAATCCATTCAAGCAGCTGTAGCAGCGCAATTCATAGATTGCTAGAATTGTCAGATAATAAATCTGATTTAGAAAATATCTTGTTAGCTTTATTTAATCAAAGACTACTAAAACAGAAAAATAAGAATCAATACACATGTATCTATGATATCTATGATAATGATGACTTAAGACAATACCTTTCTACAAATATTAGCAGAGATAAAATGAAAGAAAGACTAATTGAAGCAGAGAGACTAGGAATAATAGAAGAGGTTAGCCAATATGAGTAAAAAGTTAAATGAATATGATTGGTTATTATTATCCAAGCTAATAAATAGATATGGGAATGAATCGCAAGCTTTAGATGTTTTTGAAAAAATGAATAAAAGTGAAAGAGTAACTCAAATCAAAAACGCTTTAGCGGATGGTCAATTTATTAAGGATGTATTAATAAAAGATAGTTTTGAAAAACAGATTGGAAGCTATACTAACTTTTTGCCTTTGGATAAAGCGATTGATGTTGTATATCAAAGAAAAAGACAGTACTCACAAATAATAAAGGATATTACTAATAATGTTGCCTATAGTTTAGTTCTATTGATTAGCTCTTTAGCGGTTTTGTTACTATTTACAAATCTTGTTATTCCCAATATGCTAGCTTCTTTATCTTTGAAAGAAGATGAACAATCACTAGTAAGTCAATTTAGAGTTTTCAATATATTTAAAGATGTATTCATTATTGCTTTATTGATAATAATTCTTTTTATGGCTTTTATAAAAATCACAAAAAGAGAAAAGTACTTATGGGTATTTTTACATAAATATAATTTGGATAATCTGTTTAAGGTTATTGCGACTTATCAATTTGTCAATGACTTAAAAATACTTTTAGACAATGGAATAAGCTTGGATGAAGCTATTAATATAATCAGATTTACTTCAGGAAGTTTAGCAGGATTATTGGCTTATCATTTTGATAATAGCTTGAATAGTGGTGATGATTTTGAAGATAGTTTACAGAATGAGTTCTTTGATGATGAATTCTATACTATCTGCCTATTTGGTTTAAAAAACAATGATTTTGATAGATCACTTGATGATTACAAAGAAATAATAGAGATGAAGATTAAAAATATGATCAAGATATCTAGTGGTATTGTTCAAACAATATGCTACATATTTGTTGCGATAGTAATAATACTTGCTTATCAAGCATTATTGATGCCATTAGATCTTATAAGTCAATTGTAGGAGGTTATATGAAAAAGAAGGGGTTTACTATCTTAGAAATGATATTAGTTTTAACAGTAATTACGATAATAGTTTTAATATCTTTACCAAATATCTCTCAAAAGAAAGATTTGATAAATGATGTTGGCTGTAAAGCATTAATTGAAGTGGTTGATTCACAGATACTTGCCTATGAAATTGATGGAAGAAGAGTATCTAGTATTGATGATTTGATCAAAGCAGGACTAATAACAGAAAAACAAGCAACATGTCCAAATGGCACAAGGATCTATATTGAAAATGGACAAGCCAAACATGAGTAATGGTTATACGATGATTGAAATG
This sequence comes from Erysipelotrichaceae bacterium, assembly GCA_045599505.1. Taxonomy (GTDB): domain Bacteria; phylum Bacillota_I; class Bacilli_A; order Erysipelotrichales; family Erysipelotrichaceae; genus UBA1783. The sequence goes on from JAZRWC010000006.1 coordinate 20,550, forward strand.
TTATTTGTGCTATTTATCATTAGCGTTTTATTGTGGATTACAGTTCCTGTTATTAAGATTGATTCATCTAAAAATATCAACTTAATAATTAATGAAATAGCTTTAACTCAATATGAAGCTATAAATGAATCGGAATACTGTTACTACGATGATTATAATGTTTCCTTACATTATAACAGACTAGGAAACGTCAATATGGCAAATACATTTCATGTTAATGGTATCGATTTAGTTGTTACATTATCAACTGGGAGGATATATGACAAGCAAGAAGAATGGTAGTGTTTTAATCGAAGCATTATTATCTATAGTTATTATTACAATTACCATAGGCATCATATATAACACTTTGTTGTTGAAAGAGAAAAGCATGAATATTTCTGAAGTAAAGGATATGGAAAAGATATGGAAAAGTCTACAAAGATTATTAATAATGATGCCATTAAAAAGACCTTTGTTGGATATAGTGTTTTAGAGATGCTGTTATCTTTAATGGTTGTTAGTATTCTATTAAATTTATGCATACCTATCTTAAATAATGTAAAAATACTAAATGAGAAAGAACAGTATTTATATCAAGATGAAATAGGCATATATCAATTACAGATAAGATTAGCAATTAATAAGATAGAGGAAGTAAATCCAGATGAGATAATATATTACACAACTAATGGTGAATCAACTTTATCCTTAGTAAATAACAATCTTGTATCTCAACCAGGATGGCTATGTTATTTACATGATATTGATTATGCATATTTTTATGAGGGATTATCTATTATCTATTTAGAATATGAAAGAGGAGATGAGTACTATAGCTATCCAATCGCTTATATACAAAAAGACTAAAGGTTTTGTTAGTTTATATTTTCTTCTTGTCTTGGCAATTGTGAGTATAAATTGTTGTTATGTAGTAGAAAGCATATCAAGATACTATAAATATAGAAGAAATCTATTAGCGTTTAGAAAGATGAATAATGCAGAAGTAGTTGCTATTAACAGGATAAAAGGTGAATTTAGAGAATATATCGAAGAAGATTTTACTATTTATTATCAGGGGGTTCAAATATCAGTAGAATATGATAATACCAAAGCGAATCTAATAATAGCCTATGATGGCTTATTTAGAGAACGATATATGGTATATGATGAAGCGACAGACACATTTGAAAAGTATTATTAAATTAATAGATTTATTAGAAATGATGAATTATAATAAAGACGTCAGAAGAAATTATGCGTTTCCGACGAGTTAGAAATAGGGAGTTCGGACGTTATCTCATTGTTGTTGAAAGCCTACCACGAGTAGGAATCCTGAAATGTAGTACAGAACACCCACCTGTTAGTGCAGGGGAACAGTCCTAACCTTTTGACATTCAGGTCCTCTAGAGGACCTTTATCAACAAATGAACAATTTAAATTGTGTTGAAAAAGCCGTTTAGATTGTTTAAAATAAAGATATCAAGAAAGAGGGATATAAGCATGGAATTTTGGTCTTCATTATTATTTTTAGTATTAGGTGGTGTAATTGGAGCAGGATTAGGCTGGTACTTCACTAGAAAAGTATTTGAAAAGCAGTTAAAGGAAAATCCACCAGTAAACGAAAAAATGATTCGTGCAATGTATATGCAGATGGGTAGAAAACCTTCTGAAGCACAGATCAAACAAGTAATGAGAAGCATGAATACTGCAAAATAACACAGGAAACTGTGTTTTTTTTATTTTTTGTGAAAATATTTCTTGCATTTATATATTATTTATAATATGATTAAAACACCGAGTTAAGAAGTCTACATCATAATTTGGGAGTTAAAAAACTTTTAAAAAAGTTGTTGACAGGGAGACTGCGGTTATAGTATTATATTCAAGCACGCAACGGAGAAGCAGTTGGGTGCGGAAATTTCGTTCTTTGAGAAACAAACAGAAATAAACAAGACAAAAGACAAACACGTCAAAAGAATTTGAGAAACGGATAACACGAAA
>JAZRWC010000007.1:0-3780 GCA_045599505.1 Erysipelotrichaceae bacterium
TATTATATTTACCTTTTTGGGTAAAGAAAAATGAGGTAAAAACCTCATTACTTCTTTCTGTTATAGAATTCTACAACTAATAATTCGTTAACTTCCTGATTTAATTCAGAACGTTCAGGTAATCTAACGAACTGGCCCTTCATTGTCTTTCTGTCGAAAGTAACGAATGCTGGAGTATTTAATGTTGCATCTAAAGCTTCAACAACTGCGCTGTTGTTCTTCATGTCATCCTTAACTTCTAATGTCATACCTGGCTTAACCTGGAATGATGGGATGTCAACCTTCTTGCCATCAACTAAAATGTGTCCATGTGCAACTAACTGTCTAGCGCCTCTTCTTGTTCTAGCTAAACCCATTCTGTAAGCAACGTTGTCTAAACGAGATTCTAATAACTGTAAGAATACAGTACCAGTAACTCCCTTAGAAGCAGCAGCTCTATCAAATAAGTTAGAGAACTGTCTTTCGTTAACACCATACATGAAACGAATCTTCTGCTTTTCAGCTAACTGCTGACCATAGTTTGATAACTTAACTCTCTTAGTTGGACCATGCTGACCTGGAGCATAGCTTCTCTTTGTTAATTCTTCTCCAGTTTCTAATACTGAGAAACCTAATCTTCTTGATTTTCTCCAAACTGGACCTGTGTAACGTGCCATAAATCTTAATTCCTCCTAGTTTATCTACTAGCAAGTTGTAAATTAGTCGTCTCGGGTGTTGACCTTTCACTTTAACAGCAAGCTACTTTTCTATATATCTACAGTCAACGCGCACTAAAACAACCTTTACATGCTGCTATCGGCCTATTAATAATACATTGTTTATATTTTAAAGTCAAACAATATTTTCAATTTTCCCTTTATTTTTCGATGTTTTTTGCGTTTTTTAGCCTTTGATAAGATAATCGATTTTTTCTTTCTTATTTATTCTTATCACCCTTTTATGATATCATAGTAATGAGGTGGTATTTGTGAATTTCAAAGAATTAATTACTGAAGCAACTAAGTCACAGTATTTCTATATAGTTATCGTTTTAGTGGCGATTATTTTATATTTATTTGTTAAGAGAATCAATCATCGTAAGAAGTTAAATAAGAGAATTGATGACGCGCAAGTTAAGATTAATGATCTTAAGAGTCATCCTTTTGCTGTGGATATCGCTAAGATTGATGCTGTAGCTAGAATTAATTCTGATTTAAAGAATACTGCCAGCAAGTGCAAAGTTGATTTCGAAACTATTCAGACTAATTTAAAGTCAGCTGTAAGCTTATTACAGGATGCAAGTGAAGATTTACAGACAAGTAATTTTAAAGGCTGTATTGCTAATTTAGAAAAGCTTGAACCTTTATTAAATGAAACTAAATCAATCACAAATAAACTTGATGATGTATTAGCTGCGATTTTAAATCAGTCAGCAATGCAGAGAAAACATATCAATGAATTAAAAGGCAAGTTCCATGATATTAAGCAGATTGTCAATGACTCACCAAATCAATTTACTTATTGTTGGGAATCATTAGATGGTATCACTAATAACATTTCTCATATGTTCAGTGATTTTGAAAGTATTATGGACGCTTCAAGATATGATGATGCAGCTGAAAAGGCTCAAGAAATTGATGAATCAATTAATAATTTAGAAGTGTTAGTTAATAGATTACCTGCTGTTATTAACACAGCTAGAGTTACTATTCCTAACGCTGTTAACTCTTTAAATTCATCATATTTAGTTGGCTTATCTCAACAGGCATTCTTAGATCATCTATCAATTCCTGAAACTATTGATTCAATCGCTGATACAGTTAGCGGTTGTCTAGATAAGATTAAGGTATGTCAATTAGATGGCGTTGATGGAAAACTAAAGGATGTTCAAGGTATCATCGATAGCTTATCAACAGCTTTAGAAGATGAAAAAGGTGCATTCAGAAATCTTGTTAAGGTTAAAGGACAGGTTGAATCTTCCTTACAGAATTGTAATGAAGTATTAACTAACATATCTGAAAATCAGTCAGATTGTTTTGTTAGATATAGCTTAAATGCATTAAAGGAAGATTATGAAAAATCTATCGCAGACTACAATGAAAGCTATTCTTCATTTGTATCTTTGAGCGATACATTCTATTCAAATACTATTCCTGCTAGCACTTTATTAATCAGCTTCAACGCTTTAGATACTGAAACAAATATGCTATTAAAGAGAATTCAAACTATTACTAGCACATTAACTTCTACTAAGACTGAAGAGAGCAGAGTTAGAGAATTAGTTAACCGTTTCGTAGTTGTCTTAAATGAATCAAAGGCATCAATCAGATTGTCTCGTTTACCTTCTATTTCAAAGAAGTACAACGATGATATCGAAAAGGCTGAAAATTATATCAAGGATTTAAATAGTGAATTAGCTAATGAAAATATTGATATTGAATTATTAACAAAGACAGTTAATGAAGCACAGAAGGTTATCATCTCTTTATACAAGAATGTTAACTCATTAATCGATACTACTAAGGATATTGAAAACTACATTATCCTTTGTAACAAATATCGTCCATATTATCCAGAAGTGGATAGTGCATTATACTCAGCTGAATTAGCTTATCGTAATGGTGAATACACTAAGGCTTGCAGATTAACAGCAAGTGTATTAAGCAAGATCGATAGCCAGTTAGCTAAGGAATTAAATGAAAACATTAACCAAAAGTTATTGTTACAGAAGGAGAACTAAGATGAATAGATATTTTGATCATTCATCTACAACTCCAGTAAATCCTGAAATTATCACTACTTATACTGATGTATTAACAAAGTACTACATCAATTCAGAGTCTTTATATCCTTCAGGAGTAAAAGTCAGCAATTTAATGGAAAAAAGCAGAAGCGCAACCGCTTCGCTTTTGCATGTTTTGCCAAAGGAAATTATTTTCACTTCAGGTGGTTCTGAAGCTAACAATTTAGCTATTAAAGGAACTGCTTTAAAGCGCAAAGAATTTGGTAAGCATATTATTACTACAGTTGTAGAGCATTCAAGCGTTATTAATTCATGCAAGTGGCTAAGTGAAAATCTAGGTTATGAGATTACATATTTACCTGTAAATGAATTAGGGGTTATCGATGTTAACGATTTAAAGAAGGCGTTAAGAAACGATACTATCCTAGTTAGTATTATGTATATCAACAATGAATCAGGCGCTATTATGCCTATTGATGAAGTTAAAAAGATCGTTAGAGAATATCCTAACTGTTATTTGCATGTGGATTGTGTCCAAGCAATGGGTAAAATAAATATCGATTTTGAGAACATCGATATGGCTTCAATCTCAGCTCATAAGCTATATGGCTTAAAGGGTTGTGGTATCTTAATGAAGAAGCAGCATGTTCAATTAACAGAAGTTATCTCTGGTGGACAGCAAGAAGGTCACTTAAGAGGTGGTACTGCTAATGCTCCAGCTAATGCAATGTGGGGTAAGACTATTAGATTAGCTCTAGAGAACTTTACAAAGTATCATGATCATGTTTCACAGCTACATGATTATTTATATAGTCAGCTTGAAACTATCGACACAGTTGTTTTAAACAGTCCTAGAAACGGCTCGCCATATGTCGTTAATTTCTCGAGCTTAAATGTTACAAGTCAGGTTATGATGAACGCTTTAGCAAGCTTTGGCTTTGAGGTGAGTGCTCAATCAACTTGTGATTCAAATGAAGCTGTAAGTAAGGTAATCGCTTCAATGTTTAAAGATGAGAAGAGATTAAAGGGCACAATCAGAATCTCTCTTACTTATTCTC
>JAZRWC010000008.1:0-17400 GCA_045599505.1 Erysipelotrichaceae bacterium
TCTACCTTTAATTTATCAAGAGTATCATTTACATGCTCAATCATTGGTTTATCTAGTACCTTATGCATTGTCTTTGCATGGCTACTTACCATTCTTGTGCCTTTTCCTGCTGCCATTACGATTGCTGATAACATATACTACCTCCTGACAAAGACTATCATTATTCTATCATATTTGACTTAAATTTTGTACTAGTCTCTATATATGTAAATCCGTTTATTTCATCATATAAAAAGCACATTGTATACAATGCGCTTTTCAAATACATATTTATTACTTTACATTATTTCATAATAGACGCTTTTTTTACAAAAGAATATTTACGCTTCATAAACATCTCTAACTTCTCGGTATCAGTCCCCTTATCCACTAAGACAAATACTGTCGAACCACTACCACTCATTAAAGTATTTGGATATCCTAGTGATTTAGCATCATTTATTACATCCTTTATTTCTGGAGTAATCTGGAAGCTTCCATAGTTTAAGCTGTTTCCTAAAAGCTCAGTAAATTGAGCTCCAGTTTCAAAAGCTTCTTGCAACTTATCCATATCAGGATGTTCGCACTTTTCTAAATCTAGCAAGCCAAATGATTCCTTAGTACTTACTCCCTTTTCAGGCTTTATAAGAACTACATCATAATCGCCTTTATAATCGAATACTGTTACTTTATCTCCTACACCCTGTACTCTAGCACAAGTACTATAGATACAGAAAGGTATATCACTACCTACCTTTTTGCCGACTAAGCATAATTGTTCATTAGTTAAATTAAGATTTAATAATTTGTTCACAGCTCTTAATGCAGCTGCACCATCAGCACTTCCACCAGCTAGACCAGCTTCCATAGGAATAAGTTTTGTTAACTTGATTTTAAACTGTTCCTTAAAACCACACTCGCTTCTTAACTGCTCAATACAGCGATAGATAATATTTGTCTTATCGTATCCTAATGAAGTATTACTTTCGTATTCTGTTTTATCACTTACTTCAATTTCTAAAATATCATATAAATCTACAGGAAGCATTATCATATCCATAATATGGTATCCATCTTCTCTTCTAGCTTTAACATTAATACTTAAATTGATTTTTCCATATGCTTTTTCAATCATCTTATAGCCTCATAAATCTTATAGAAATCTTCCAATTGTAATTGCTCAATTCTACTTGTTGGTAAGATACCTAAACTCTCAAACAACTCAGAGTTAACTTCATACCCACAATTCTTTAAATTAGAAACAACCATTTTTCTTCTTTGAGAAAAGGCCGCATCTACTAATTTGAAGAATTCTTCATTTTCTTTTGAAGTATATTTAGTTTCTTTCATTTCAAACAAAAGAATAGCACTATCAACATTTGGCGCTGGTAAGTAGTTATGTCTATTAACTTTCGTTAGTAAGGAAGTAGTACAATAATGCTCAGCCATTAATTGTACAGCGTTATAATCTTTACCTTTTTCCTTTTTTGTGAATCTATCAGCTACTTCTTTTTGCATCATCATAATTGCCTTATTGATATGATTACTATAAGTGAATATCTTAGCTAATAGTTCTGAAGTAATATAGTATGGCAAATTGCTGACAAATGTTAATTTATCACCATACTTTTCAAACAATTCATTCATATCAACTGTCAAGAAATCCTGATTAATTATCTCGACATTGTCATATTCTTTTAGATTTTCTCTTAATATTTCTGGTAATTGGTTATCAATTTCAAAAGCAATTACCTTTTTTCCTTTGATTGCTAACCCTTCGGTTAGCGCACCTAATCCTGCCCCAATTTCAACAATTGTTTCATCAGGATTAATCTTATCCATTACTTTATTTATAATAGTAGGCTCCACAAGAAAATTCTGACCAAACTTCTTTTTGGCACTAATACCGTATTTGTCCATAATATATCTTGTTTGTGAAATACTACCTATCATAATCTTCTAACAAATCCCCTAACTGTTTATATGTATACCCAAGCATATTCAAATACTTGAATAATCTCTTATTATTACATTTTCCTAACTTAATCTTTTCAGTTAGGTAATCTCTTTTTTGGCCATCGCCAACTAGATTTAATTTTAAATATTCAGGGTAACTTATTGATTGAGTATTATCTGTAAATGTCACAGCTGACTCTATAGCTTTGGTTAATAACTCATCACTAACATACTCAATTCCAACATTTCTCTTGCCAATAGCATCCTTCTTTTCAATAAATACATGCTTAGCATTCGGAACCTTTTGAACTATCATATCTCTAATTTTCTTGCCTGGAAAATCAGGGTCTGTCATAACGATAACTCCTTGTTTTTCACTTGCCTGTCTTATGATTTCAATCTTATCATCACTTAAAGCCAAGCCTGAGGTTAATAAGATATCACAATCAAAAAGCCTCTCTAGTCTAGCTTGGTCATGTCTACCCTCTACTACTATTAATTCTTTAATTCTTCTCATTATCTTCCCCAAAATCTATTGTAGTTTTCAATAATATGATTCTGTAATTGTTCTACACTAATATTTAATAGCTCAGCAATGTATTCACCAGTATATTTAACATAGCTAGTTTCATTTGGTTTTCCTCTAAATGGAACAGGTGTTAAATAGGGGCAATCTGTTTCAATTAAGATATGATCTAAAGGAACATTTTGAGCATTAATTTTAGGAGATTGTGCATTTTTAAAAGTTACTACTCCTGAAAATGAAATGTAATAGCCAAGCTTATTATAAAGTTTTAACATTTCTAAAGATTCTGAAAAACAATGCATTAGTACATTTGTCTTAGCATATCCCTTTAAAATGTCATAACAATCTTGAGCAGCATCACGACAATGAATCATAATAGGCACATTGTACTTGTTGGCTATCTCTATTTGTTTGATTAATAATTCCTTTTGTTTATCTACAAATTCCTTGCTGTAATGATAATCCAACCCGATTTCACCAATCGCTTTGACCTTACCACTAGCTACCATCTCTTCTAAATAATCTAAATCTTCTTGAGTGATATTAACTGCATCTTCAGGGAAATAGCCAAAGCTAATGTCAAAAGAAGGATACTTCTCCTTGATCTTAAAAGCTTCTAGTAAATCCTTTTTTGACAAGCAGATAATATTACTAATTAGAACGTTATTATTAACAGCGTTTTGATAGTATTTGTCAAAATCTTCTTTATACATATCATCAGTCATATGACTGTGACTATCAATCCAATAACTCATAATTACTTACCTACACAGAATCTAGAGAAAATACCATCAAGTAAATCCTCTCTTGAATATTCACCCAAAATTTCCTTGCAGCATCGATAGCTGTTTTGAATATCCTCGGTTACCAAATCTAATGGAACTCCCATCTCCAAAGCGTTTTTAGCCATAATGATTGAGTTCTTTGCTTGTCTCATTAATGATATTTGTCTTTCATTTGTTAATGCTGGTTGAGTTAATGCAACTTCATTTTTCTCAAACATCTCATTTATTGCGTTAACTAAATTATCAATATCACCATTAACAGCACTTATTGAAAGGTTATCAGATACATCTGATAAATCATTCTTGTTATAAACGACTATTCTATTGAATCCTTCAGTTTCATCTAATAATATCTTATCTTCTTCATCGATATTGCTGGCATCTAGTACAACTATTACTAATTGAGCTTGCTCTAAAGCTGCTCTACTTTTCTTGATGCCAATCTGTTCAATAGAATTATCTGTTTCATGAATTCCAGCAGTATCTATTAAATGTAAAGTAACATTCTTTAAATGAATATCACCTTCAACTAAATCTCTTGTAGTACCAGCAATATCAGAAACAATAGCTTTATCTTGTTGCAATAAGGCATTTAACAATGAACTTTTACCTACATTTGGTTTACCAACTATTACAGTCTTAATACCCTCTTTAATTACGATTGAACTTTCAGCTACTGATAAAATAGATTCACACTTATCAAGCCAATCCTTAATCAAAGCACTAACATCTTCACTAGTAATAAATCCATTGTCATCATATTCAGGATAATCGATATTAACTTCAATATGAGCAATACACTGTTCCAAATCATTAATTAAAGGTTTTAATAATTTTGATATAGAACCTGATAAAGAATTAACGGCTAATTTTGCGCTATCCTTATTATCAGCTAAGATAATATCGTTAATAGCTTCTGCTTGTGTTAAGTCAATTCTGCCATTTAAGAATGCACGCTTTGTAAACTCACCATTAATAGCAGCTCTAGCTCCATAGCTTAGTAGAAGCGTTAATATTCTTCTTGTCACAAATAGACCACCATGACAATTAATTTCTACCATATCTTCCCCAGTAAATGATCTAGGTCCTAAGAAAACATTAACTAACACTTCATCAACCATATCGTTTGTTTCTGGATCAACGATAAAGCCATAATAAATACGATAGCCTTCAAACTGTTTAGCTTTTGTCTTAAAAACTTTTTTTAATATTTCTATAGCATCTCTACCACTCATTCTGACAATGGAAATAGCTCCAGCAGAAATAGTACTTGTAGAAATAGCCGCAATAGTATCTTCAAACATATTAATCACCATTATTATTTTAACACATTCTATCTATCATTAAGAAAGATTAAGAATTATAATGTTTGTTGGAGAATTTACCTATGGATTTATACATTTACTTATTCGAAATAGTTGGAACAATAGCTTTCGCTTTATCGGGAGCAATTGAAGGAATAAAGCATGATTTAGATGCTTTTGGCATCATCATTTGTGGAATAGTAACAGCTACTGGTGGAGGTATTATTAGAGATGTTATTATAGGACATTTACCACCAAACGCATTAAGAGATTCTACATTTGTGCTAATCGCAATTTGTACAGCTGTTATTATTTTCTTAATAGCTAAGAAGTATAAGAATACATTTTTGAATACATTACAGAAAAACAGAATTGTGAATTTAGCCGATAATATTGGCTTAGCTACATTTACAATCATCTCAATTCAAAGATGTTTACCTGAGTTTTCAACTAATATTTCAGTGCTTATCTTTGTTGGGGTAATTACTGGTACAGGTGGAGGAGTATTAAGAGATCTATTTACTAATACTATCCCTGTTATTTTTAGAAAAAGAGTATACGCCGTTGCATCACTAATTGGAGCTATATTCTATTTATCTACATATAGCTTTTTAGGTCAGACAATTTCTTCATTTGTTGCTATGGCAATTATAGTCACAATTAGAGTTTGCTCAAGCAAATATAATTGGGATATACCTAAGGTGAATTTAGACTAGAATTTAAAAAGGAAGCTGTAATCAATTTTTAGATTACAAACTTCCTTTTTTATACTTTTTAGATGTTCTTTCTATAATCTTTATATGTTCTATATACTTCTAATCCATTTCTTAAATAATATCTCTTACCTGGTTCATCAGTAGACATGAAAAACATTTTTTCTATTTTTCTACTTGCTAATATGCTAAAACTGTAATGAAGAAGTATAGATCCTAATCCAGAATTTCTATATTCCTTACCAATTCCAATTGGTCCAAATCTTTCTGGATTACCATCAATAGCACTCATGGAAAAACCGCATATTTCATTGTTTGGATTAGTAACTATAACGATTACATCTTCTGCTGTATTATTATCTAAGGCTAATAACGCGTTTCTTTTCCAACCGCCAGGGAATTCCACTGTTAAAAAGTCGATCAATTCTTTTTCCTTATCTAAAGTAAATCTGGTAAATCGATATCCTATTTTTTCAAAATTCTCTTTTCTTATTTGAATTTCTTTTGGGATAACATAGTTTTTAATATTTCTTCCCATTGAATAATGAGCTTCTTTAACCAAATATCCTTTATTTAAAAAGAATTCTTTAGCTTTTGGATAGTTATCTTCATCTATACCGGAAAAGAAATATCCTGGTGAATAAGCCGCTAATGTAATCTCCTCTACACCTAATTCTTTTAATTTCTTTTCAACGTAATTATATAGAGTGGTACCTACATGCTTTCTTTGATATTTTTCATCAACAAATAGTACGTTTATCCATCCTCGCTTCTCTTCTAATCCTCTTTCCAGATAAGGAACTTTTCTTTTTGTAGCCATGATGAAGCCAATAACATTTTCACTATCCAAAGCTAGATAGCATAGTGATGAACCAAAATTATCATCATTTACTGCCTGTTTAACAAACTTTTCTACAGTAATATAATCTTTGTAACATTCCTTGTTCCATAGACTTACTATTTGATTTATATATTTTTCTTCATAATTAACATACTTGATATTATTCATAGCTCACCTTTTATATATCTATATAGTACACCCATTTGAGTCTTCCAAAAAAGAAAATGTGCAATAGAATTTCTATTGCACACTTAATTACATTTTCTTATATATCTTGTTTAAAGTTATTGCAATATACAACAATAAAACTGGCACAACAATTTTATTGAACATTTCAACACCAATTTGCATATAAGCGAATAGTACTACACTATTATCTGTCATTTTTAAATACTCCAGCTCACTCTTAGATTTCCGCTAGAATTTATCTCACAGTTTAAATAGCATGCTCTTGAACTTGTAACAATCCCACATTCTTGCATAACCGCAGTCCAAGTTAAGCTTGCTCTAGCGTATGAACTAGATGAAGCATTTGCTGTTTGAACATAGCATTGAACTTCTGATATTGTCCAAATTCCTGCTCTAATTACTGCATTATATGCATTTGTTATTCTCACAGGATAACATGACACATTGTAATTGAATTGCACCTGTTCATAATTGCTTACCAAGTTTGATGATTCAATTCTAGCTACTAATACATGATTGCCTGATGGTAAAGTTCCTCCAGACCATGATGAAGTTCCTCTTCCAAGAATAGATGTAGAAAGCTCACTAGATTGTATTTCGATGCTAACAGTTGTTCCATCATCATATTCGTAAAGAACTATTCTTTCTCCAATCTGATAATCATTTATCTCGATATCGCTATAGAACTCTCCTCTGCTTTCATTAACATATGTTGTTACATCTTCATTATGGTAAACCTCTTCATATGTATCAGCAAATGCGATATTCACGAATACTGACATAACAAAAAGTAATGATAAAATCACTTTAATCGTATTTTTCATATTAATACCTTCCTTTATTATTCTAAATCGACTTACAACTATATTATATACAACTACTATTGACAAATAATGGATTTTACTGATTTGCTTTTTTCCCTATTCAGTTTATGTTATTATGATTGTGGTGATTTATATGCATTTTGATGATATTAATGTTTTGATTGATATTGCAAAAACAAATAATATGAAAAAAACAGCTTCAAATCTAAGTGTCTCTCCTGACTCAGTGAGAGATTCTTTGGCTCGAATAGAGAATTATGTAGGAAAAAGACTCTTTTATAAGACAAATAAGGGTACATTTCTAACAAGTAATGGATTATCATTCCTTGATTCTTTTACCATCATTATGAATACTTTTAATTCTACTCTGAAAAGCGTTACAGATCCGAGTTCTTTTTCTATAGCTATACCCGAGTTGTTTAGTAATCTGAGGACATATTCTCCAGTGATCTATGACAATCTCAACTTATCCATAATTAACTTAAGTTATGATGAATGCTATAATGCAATAATCCATGAGATTGCAGATTTCACTGTCATGTTTGATCACTACAATTTCAGAAGAAACAAGAAAATTCAATATATTCCATTACCAACTGATAAGCTCTGTTTAGTATCACATAAAACAGCTAATATTACTTTATATAAGGAAATCGATGTTTCACAAATTCACAATCAGATAATTTACTATGATTCTATTTTAGTTACTCCAGTAATCTCTGGCCTCATTAGCAAGTTTGATTGCTCTAACACAGTAAAGGAATGCAATTTTTCTAAATTAACTGAAGTATTAACAGATAATAACTCTTGTTTCTTGTGTCATTATTTTATTGGTCTTGCTTTTATCTCTTATAACTTGGATGTGATTCCTATATTTGATACCGAAGATATTCCATATTTAATCTATAAGGATACTGATAATCCTATAAAAAACAAAACAGCTAAAATACTTTCTAAAATAATATCTGAAGTCGCTGATAACATATTAGTTATGAAGTGAAATATAATTCCGGCATAAACAAAACCACCTCTATCTATTAAAGGTGGTTTATTTCTTAATTTTTGTATTTTGAGCTAGCGCTAATTAGATTAGCTGCTCTAGCAAGAGCAATTTTAGCACGAATTACTTCTGCCTCACTACTTGCTCTCTTTGATTTATCATTAGCTTTTTCTAATGACTTTTGAGCTCTTTCAACATCAATATCTTTTACATCAATTACTGTATCACAAAGAAGTGTTGCTTCGTTGTTATCAAACATCATCATTCCATCACTAATAGCGTAATGCTCTAGCTTTCCATCTAATGAAGTTTCAACTACACCTACATCTAGTGACAACATAATAGGCATATGATTAGAAAGAAGTGTTCTTCTTCCATCTTTTGTTGGAACATTTAATTTATCGGTTTCTATAGTTCTATACAAACCTGTATAAGAAATAAAGTGAACTGTAAATTTCATTTTTTATAACTTAGCAGCCTTTTCTTCTACATCTTCAATTGTTCCAGCATAAGTGAATGCCTGTTCAGGATATGAATCATACTTGCCATCTAAAATAGCTCTGAATGATCTAACTGTATCAGCTACTCTAACGAACTTGCCTTCATAACCAGAGAACTTTTCAGCAACTGCGAAAGGTTGTGATAAGAAGTTTCTGATTCTTCTAGCTCTATTAACAATAATCTTGTCTTCGTCAGATAATTCATCCATACCTAAGATAGCGATGATATCCTGTAAATCTTTGTACTTCTGTAAAATCTTTAATACTTCTTGAGCTACTTCATAGTGTTCCTGTCCAACGATATTTGGATCTAAGGCTCTACTTGAAGATTCAAGTGGGTCAACGGCAGGATACAAACCTAATGATGCAATCTTTCTATCTAATACTGTCTTAGCGTCTAAGTGAGCGAATGTTGTAGCAGGAGCTGGGTCAGTTAAGTCGTCAGCTGGAACATAAATCGCCTGGATAGAAGTGATAGATCCATCCTTAGTTGAAGTGATTCTTTCCTGTAATTCACCCATTTCTGTAGCTAATGTAGGCTGATAACCTACAGCTGAAGGCATACGTCCTAATAAAGCTGATACTTCAGAGCCTGCCTGTGAGAAACGATAGATGTTATCAATGAATAATAAGATATCCTGTTTATCCTTATCTCTATAATGCTCAGCCATTGTCAAAGCACTTAGAGCAACTCTCATTCTAGCACCAGGAGACTCATTCATCTGACCATAAACTAATACTGTCTTTTCTAATACTCCTGATTCCTTCATTTCATAGTATAAGTCATTACCTTCTCTTGTTCTTTCTCCAACACCAGCAACAACAGATAAACCATTGTGCTCTACAGCGATAGAGTGAATCATTTCCTGCATTAATACTGTCTTACCTACACCGGCACCACCGAATAGGCCGATCTTGCCACCCTTAATATAAGGACATAATAAGTCGATAACCTTGATACCTGTTTCTAAAATTTCAACTGAAGTTTCCTGCTGTTCAAAGCTAGGAGCCTTTCTATGAATAGGTTCTCTCTGTACATCTGCTGGCAACTTATCTAAACCATCAATGGGTTCACCAAGAAGATTAAACATTCTGCCTAATACTTCCTGACCTACTGGTACGCTGATAGCCTCACCTGTATCGATAGCTTTCATTCCTCTTTTTAGACCGTTAGTCTGAGATAAAGCGATACATCTTACCTTATCGTTACCGATATGCTGTTCAACTTCTGCTCTAACTTCACCATCTTCAAATGGAATCTTAATATCGTTATATAAGCGAGGTAGCTGGTTAGGGAATCTAATATCCAATACTGGTCCAATAACCTGTACTACTTCTCCAATATTTTCAATCATCTTAATCCTCCTTTAATGTTGGCTTCCGGCAGTAATTTCATTCATTTCCTGAGTAATAGCTGCCTGTCTAGCCTGGTTGTAAGTTAACTGTAAGCTACTGATTAAGTTATCAGCATTCTTGTTTGCTGCGTCCATAGCGCTTCTTCTAGCTGCCTGTTCGCTTGTTTTAGCCTGCAAGAATGTTGAATAAATCATTGAACTTACATACATTGGGATTAAATCATTTAGTATTTCATCTCTGCTTGGTTCCATCAAAATTTCTGTAGTTTTAATACCATTAGAATTAATCTTAATTGGTAATAGCTCGAAAGTTGTTGGAAGGAAAGTCAAAGTATTTACATACTGTGTATAAATAACATCAATTGATGATACTTCTTGTTCTGTATATAACTTAAGTACATCGTAAATCATGTTATTAATTTTTGAAGGCTTTAAATCTTCCAAATCAGAATACTCGTTAATAACCCTATATCCATTTGACTTTAACCATTTAATACCATAGGTACCAATAGCGACAATTGGTTCATTTCTATCAACATTTGCAGCAACATACTTAAGTAAATCCATATTATATGAACCACATAAGCCTGAGTTTGATGTGATAATAATGTGCAATGGGTCATCAATAGCTGTTGGCTTTAAAAATACGTTTGTTTCTTCCTCATTCTCTTCTAAGGAATTGGCAGCTGCAATTATGAACTTGTGATAAGCTTCAGCATAAACATTGTTAAACTGCATCTTACCTTTCTGTTTCTGTAATTTAGCTGTAGCTACTAAAGCCATAGCGTTAGTTAACTTCTTTGTAGAGTTAACGCTGCGCAGCTGTCTTTTAATCTTACTGATTTGTCCAGCCATATTACTTCACCATCATTCTGTATCTGTCAGTGAAAGAAGTCATAGCCTTCAACAAGCTTGATTCAAGGTCAGCTGATAGCGCCTTTTCATTAACGATTCTATTTAATAAATCAGGATAAGCTGAATGCATTTCTAATAATAGCTTGCTTTCATATTCTCTTACCTTATTTACTGGCACGTCGTCAATTAATCCCTTTTGGTTAGCAAATAACAATAATACCTGGTCTTCAACTGCTACTGGAGCATATTGAGGCTGCTTTAATAATTCTGTTAAATGCTGACCATGATTGATTGTGTTTCTTGTAGCTGCATCAAGGTCACTACCAAACTGTGCGAATGATAATACTTCCTGATACTGAGCTAAGTCTAGCTTTAATGAAGATGATACTTTCTTCATTGCCTTAATCTGAGCACTAGAACCTACACGTGATACTGATAAACCAGAGTCAACGGCTGGTCTAACACCACTATTGAATAATTCTGTCTGTAAGAAGATCTGACCATCAGTGATAGAAATTACGTTAGTTGGAATGTATGCTGAGATATCACCAGCTAATGTTTCTACGATAGGTAAAGCAGTCATACTACCGCCACCTAATCTCTCTGATAATTTTGCGCTTCTTTCTAATAATCTTGAATGTAAATAGAATACATCACCAGGATAAGCTTCTCTTCCTGGAGGACGTCTTAATAATAATGAAAGTGTTCTGTATGCAGTTGCATGCTTACTTAAATCATCGTAAACAATTAATACATCCTGTCCCTGTTCCATCCAGTATTCACCAATAGCACTACCTGCATATGGAGCGATATACTGTAATGCAGCCTTTTCAGATGCACCAGCAACTACTACTGTTGTATAAGCCATAGCACCGTTCTGCTTTAGCTTTTCTACAATCTGTGCAACTGTTGAGTTTTTCTGACCTACTGCTACATAGATACACTTAACATTTTTACCCTGCTGATTTAAGATAGTATCTACTGCGATAGCTGTCTTACCAGTCTGTCTATCACCGATAATTAATTCTCTTTGTCCCTTACCAATTGGGATCATTGAGTCAATGATCTTGATACCAGTCTGTAATGGTTCATTTACACCTTGTCTATCGATAACACCCTTTGCTGGTCTTTCGATTGGTAAATAACCACTTGGCTTAATTGCGCCTTTTCCATCAATAGGTCTACCTAAAGCATCAACTACTCTGCCTAGCATTTCATCACCAACAGGTACTTCTACTACTCTATTTGTAGCTAAAGCTTGAGAACCTTCAACTACATCATCAGCATCGCCTAATAATACAGCACCGATATTTTCTTCTTCAAGGTTCATAACCATGGCGCTTGTTTCGCCAATCTGGATTAATTCACCAGCCATTGCCTGATAAATACCGCTAATATTAACGATACCATCGGCAACTGAAGTAACATAACCAACTGTATCACCAGTCTGAATATTTACCTGCTTCTTTTCAAAGTTTTGGATCTGTTCCTTAATGGCATTACCCATCTGCTTTGTAGAAGCTTTAATGTCTTCATCACTTGCTAATAAAGACTGCTTTAAATCATTTAATTTTGAACGATATGAACCATCCCATACATTGTTTTCAACAACAACTCTTACACCACCTAATAGTGAAGAATCAATCTTGTTTTCTAACTTAACAGTTCTTTCAATTTGCTGTCCGATAGCTAATTCAATATCGTTGATCTGAGCCTCTGTTAAAGCTCTAACTGAATATACAGCACCATATAAAGCACCATTTTCATGATGATATTGCGCAATAAAATCATGAATTAATACTAATTCAGTTCTTGCCTTACCAATGGCGTTATTCATTAAGAAGAATGTGTTTAATACCTTATTGCTTAAAGTGTTATTAAACTCAGACTGCAATTTGTCTTTTTTGTCGTTAGAAGAATAATCAGAAGAATCTAAGTAGGCTCTTAATTCATCATTACTATTGCATAAATCGTTGATACTCTTTAAAGTTTCATAGAATAATTCAACTTCGTTATCACGTTTAGCAGTATTGTATAAATCTTGAGCAAATCTCTTAGTTTCTAAACTCATTGATTAGTAACTTCCTTGATAAAGCCTTCAATACTTTCCTTGTCAGCTTCACTATCTAATTTTGCCTGTAACATCTTTTCTGCTGCAGAGATAGCTACGTTAACAATTTCTTCATGCATATCTTCTAACATTTTATTCTTCTGTAATGTCATGTTGTATTGAGCATCAGCAACTAACTGCTGAGACTTTTGCTTACCTTCTTCGATTAGGTTATCCTTTAAACGATTACCTTCTGCTTGAGCATTGTTAACGATTGTCTGAGCAGTTTCAGCTGCTTCATCAATCTTTGCCTTTGCTTCAGCATTTAATTTTTCATTTTCAATTCTTAAATTTTCGGCTTCTGTTAATCTCTTCTGTTCATAAGTACTTCTCTGATCTAAGATCTGCTTTACTGGCTTCCAAGCTAGCTTATACATTAAGAAGCATAAGATGCCTGTTGCAGCAAGCTGAGTAAGTACAGTTATTATATTTGGTAATAAGTTACCAAGAATATCTGTAGTAATCTCAATCATAAAAACCTACGACTATGCACCTAAAATGAAGATGATTAAGAAAGAAACTAACATACCGTAAATAGCGCATGTTTCAGAAATGGCAGCACCTAAAATTGCCATTGACTGAATCTTACTTGAAGCATCTGGATTCTTACCGATAGATTCTACTGCCTGTCTAGCTACAGAAGCTTCACCAAATGCAGTTCCAAAACCTGTAAATACTGCTAATGCAGCACCAATTGCGACTAATCCGTTTCCCATATTTTCTTTTTTCCTCCTATTATTCTTCTGATGGTAATTCCTTACCGATAAACGCTACTGTTAATGTCGTAAAGATATAAGTTTGAATAACTCCTGAGAACAAATCAAAATAGAAATGTAATGCTGGAGCAACGATAATTGCGACAATATTAATATTTCCAATAACTGGAATTACTGAACTAATTACTCCTAATAGCTGATAAACAACACTCATTAAGATACTACCAGCCATAATGTTACCAAATAGACGTAATGATAATGATAATAATGTTGATACCTTTGAAATAAGGTTAATAACAATCATTGGTGCAAATGGTTCAATATAAGAATGTAAATACTTCTTAATACCATTGTACTTAATTGCGAACACTTCAATCATTACACATGTAATAGCGGCCAATGTTACTGTAACACTATAGTTTGATGTTGGACATTCCATTGCAAATAATCCTGCGATATTGCTGATGAAAATGTACACCATGATTGAGCCAAGGTATGGCCCCAACTTATTTGTAATCTCTTCATTAGTATATTTGCTAAGCATATCCTCAACAAATCCAACAAAGATTAACATTAATAAGACAACACCCTTAGGTTCTGTCATTGGGTCATACTTTCTTAACTGTGCATTAACAAACACTAGAACAAGCCCGATAATAGCAGTTATCGCAATAATATAATATACAGTGCTTTGTACGACCATTATTGCGTACCTCCTTTTTTTACAAGAGCTGTTATAACCAATGTTAATTTAAACATAATAAACCCCACAAATGCACCAAATACATTGAAATAATCATCAAGTAATAATGATACAAGAAGTGGTACGCCCATCATTAGTATCCTGACTATTTTTAATAGTACTGGCGGAAATACTATGACAGCGTCATTTTCGTTAAACATCTGGTTATAGTTAATTCTTAGCAACCAATAATATATAAGGTAACAAACAAAACCTAAAACTAAGCCCGTACTTACTCTCCAATTAATGAAAATAAATACAACTGCACAAACCGTTACCAATACTAAAGGCGCTAGCACCATCTGCTTTCTTAGCTGATCCATAGAACAAGATGAGATAAGCAGATTTTCAAATTTAAACTACCCGAGTATTCTTCTGAACTCTTCAATCTCATCCCTCCTTTAAACCGCAAGAAAAACGGCATAATTTAACACTTTAATTTTACTATTTATATGGTTTATATTTCAATATTTGAAGTTTTTGTAAGCGTTTCCTTTACATAAAAATCGCATATTGCTATGCGATTTTTACTATTCTTCATCTATTAGTAAACAACCATCTATATTTTCATATTTTGGGCTTTTACTTTTGATGTAAAATGATAAACCTTGTTCAGATTTACCAATTAGTTTAATGCTTATGGAAGCCAACTCCAATGTATCATTAACTTTATCATCTGCATTTTTTGCTTCAATGAAACCAAGCATTTTATTATCCCTATATAATGGATAAAATCTAGTATTGAATCATTGCATCCTTCCAGATATATAACGCTACCAACCTTCTCTGCCTTTTCTTACCATTTCAAGATTTAAGCTATTCCACTTTTCATTATCCAACTTTTCTTGACTATCCTTTTGATTAATAAGTTCTCTTCTTTTCTTATCGATAGAAATCCACTCATCTAACGTTGCAGGAACATAATTACAGAATGCACAAAAAGTGTTAATCAGATTATATGGAGTCGGCAACTTCTCTCCTGACAAAGTATCTCTTAATAAATTATTTGAATTATTAATCATATTATTAATAATATATTCATCATAAGTATTATGAACATGGCCATATAACATAAAGGTATTATAATTTCCATTACTATCAACATTAAACTGACCATTATAGGCAATTTGCGGATAGTGAGATAGTATTACCTTTCTTCCTCCATCAATTACTTCCATATATGAATTAATATTCTCAAATCTTGAATCGTCAAATTCAGGATCATCTAAATAGAAAGTATCGTGATTGCCTTCAATTAATGTAATCTTACCATTCAGTTTGTTGAATAGTTCCCAACTTTGTACACCATAACCCATAGAAAAATCACCTAGCACATAAACATCATCATTATCTGTTACTCTGCTATTCCATCTTTCAGTCATATATTCATGCATTTCAAACATAGTCACAAATCCCCTATGGTCCATATTTTCAGCATTCCTATGGAAAAAATGACAATCAGATATATAATACTTCATATTTATTACCCCTTTTATTAACAAAAGAAACCTTGAAGGCCACCTCCAAAGTTTCTTAACACAACTATTTAGTACCGAAAATTCTATCACCAGCATCGCCTAAACCTGGAACGATGTAGCCAATTTCATTTAATTTTTCATCTAATGAAGCTAAATAGATATCAACATCTGGATGAGCTTTTTCTACAGCATCAACACCTTCTTGAACACCTACTAGGCAAACTAACTTGATATCTGTAGCGCCAGTCTTCTTAACATAGTCAATAGCTGCTGTTGCACTACCGCCTGTAGCTAACATTGGGTCAACTACTAATACAGTAGAATCTGCCATGTTAGGTGGGAATTTTGCATAATAGTAATGAGGTTCTAAAGTTTCCTCGTCTCTATATAAGCCAACGTGTCCAACCTTTGCTGTTGGAATAAGATTCATAATACCACTAACCATACCTAATCCTGCTCTTAAGATTGGTACTAGTACAACATCCTTGTCTAATTCCTTACCAATTGTTGCTCCCATTGGTGTAACAATATCAACATCCTTAACTGGGAAAGTCTTAGTGATTTCATAAGTCATTAAACCAGCGATTTCATCTAAGTTCTGTCTGAAATCCTTAGTGCCTGTTTCAGTTTTACGCATAATAGTTAACTTATGCTTAATTACTGGATGATCGAATACGTGTAACATAAATGTTTCCTCCTATTTATCTTTATTATTATAAGGCTAATACCTTATCAATATCTTCCTTTGTGATTGAGCCTTGTCTTAAAATCTTCACTTCATCTTTTGTACAATCGATGATTGTTGAAGCTACATGTGAATATGCCTCTCCATCAACAATTAGCCCAATTCTATTATCTAATGATGCTTTTACTTCTAAAGCTGTATTACATGCAGGTTCTCCAGATAAATTAGCGCTAGTAACAAACATTGGTCCTACTTCATTTAATAACTTTAAAACAAATTCATCATCAGGAATTCTGATTGCGATAGTACTAAAACCATTAGTGAATTCATCTTTAACAACATCTTTTTTATTAAGTACCATCGTTAAAGCACCGGGCGTTAATTCTCTAGCTATCTTTTCATCTCTTTCAGTCAGATAAGCTACTTCATGCATTTGTTCTACATTAGCTACCATTAATGGAAACGGCTTGTTTTCATCTCTTGATTTAGCCACCTTCATCTTTCTAACTGCATCATAATTACTATATATTACTCCCACACCGAAAACAGTATCAGTAGGAAAAGCAACAACCTCACCACTATTTAGTGTTGATACGATTGTCTCAAACTGATCTTTTTCAACTATTCTTGTCATGTACTTTTACTCCAAATTTTTTATATTTTAACATAAAACCCCTTTAAATTAAACAGAAAAACGAAAGAAATTAGATAATAAAAATCAAGCCCCTATAGGGGCTAAATAGTATAATTTTGTCAATTTGTTAAATAAGCCTTAAATTTATGTTTTATCCACAACGAAAACACCTGAATTTTCAGGCTTTTCAGTTTATAATGATTATGAA
>JAZRWC010000009.1:0-31873 GCA_045599505.1 Erysipelotrichaceae bacterium
ATATTATTATCATTGTAGCTAATGTTGTATTCACAT
Source organism: Erysipelotrichaceae bacterium (assembly GCA_045599505.1). Taxonomy (GTDB): domain Bacteria; phylum Bacillota_I; class Bacilli_A; order Erysipelotrichales; family Erysipelotrichaceae; genus UBA1783. The sequence goes on from JAZRWC010000009.1 coordinate 37, forward strand.
TACTATTTAGAACTTGGATCAATAAAAACGGCAGAAGAATTTTCGCTAAGTTATAAAAAAATAACGGATGGTACTTATAAAGTATCATCCGTTTTGTTATGCTATTTTTCAAGTGTTACTATTACTAACTCTGGTCTATCAAACATACGATAGTTTTTCTCAAGTAATCCAACTCCACTAGTAACATATACGTTATTAGTTAAGCCAAGTTTGTAGTCTACTTCAGGGAAGATGTTTAACTGACTTTCATGAGAGTTACCTGTTAATACTAATGACATATTTCTATATTCTGAGTTTAGCTTTAATGAATTATGGCTAACCATAATATTAACTTCAGAAGAGTCTATTGAAACATCCTGTAAGCTATTTGAATATAAGTTGATATGTCCTGATAAACCATTGTAGATTTTTAATGGCTCATCGATCAATTGGAAGTTTCCGTCATTTAGTATTTTCTTTACTAATAACACTTTAGTATCAGAGAATTCATCCTGCTCACCTAATACCGCAAATTTACCAAGTGGAGCGTTAATAGTAGATAAGAATTCTGTCAGCTTATCAACATCATCAGAGAATGGTGTAAAATCTTTATCAAATAAATCCCCACCAAATAGTACGATATCAAAGTCCTGCTTATCGATAGCTTTCTTTAGCTTATCTAGATGTTTTGAATCAAAAAGAGTTCCATATTCTAAATCAGAGAAGAATAAGATCTTTACCCCATTGAAGTTATTTGGGACTTTACTTCCTAATTCAGGTTTTAAGTATGTTGTTTTGAAATTGACAGGAGCGATATATCTGCTGTTATAGTAAATTCCAAAAGCTATAGTTACTACTACCAAAATAGTAGTTATTAATGTAATCAATAATTTCTTCATAATAAATCACCATTAATATTTTATCACACATTATAGGCGTTAAAAAAAGAGAATACAAATATTTGTATTCTCGATTAATTTTAGTATCTGTTTAAACTAGATTCAGTGTAGTTTAGTATTACTGGAATGATGATTGGAGTTCTATTTGTCTTAGAGTAGAAGAATGGATCTAATGTATCTCTAATACAATTCTTTAATTCTCCAAATGTTGTCTTTAGAGCCATCTTACGTTTCAATGCTTCATAGACAACTAATTCGCCTTCCTTAAGTAATGTCTGGCCTTCCTTAATGAAGACAAATCCTCTAGACATGATATTTGGTCTGCATAAAATCGCATTTCTTCTTGAATCGATTGATACGATTACTGCTACTAGACCATTGTCAGCTAGAATTTTTCTATCTTTCAATACAGCAGTAGCAATACCACTTGAATCATTACCATCGATGTAGATATCATCTGTAGGAATCTTTCCATCCCATAAGAATGCTTCATGATCTCTTAATACAACAACATTACCATTAGAGCAAATGAAGATGTTTTCTGGTGATAAACCAGTTTCAACAGCTGTATCAGCATGCATCTTTAACATCTTGTATTCACCATGCATTGGCATGAAATACTTTGGCTTTACTAATTGTAACATTAGCTTCTGTTCATCTTGAGAAGCATGTCCTGTTGTATGTAAGTTGTTTAGTAATGAATTTGTTAGTACGTTAGCACCTAATCTAGTTAAGGCATTAACGATTGAGTTGACGCTTACTTCATTTCCTGGAATTGGATTTGAAGAGAAGACAACTGTATCACCAGGAATAATCTTGATGAATCTATGAGAGCCATTAGACATTCTGCTTAAGGCTGCCATCGGTTCACCTTGAGAACCAGTACATAATACGCATAGCTTATTAGCTGGAACTGAATCTAATAATTCTGGTGAAATAAAGTCATCATCGCTAGCTTGGATATGGCCAACCTGACGACCGATTTCAACGACATTTTCCATACTTCTACCGATGATGGCAATCTTACGACCATGCTCGATAGCTGCTGAAACAATCTGTTGAATTCTATGAACGTTACTTGAGAAAGTAGCGATAATTAATCTGCCTCTTGTTTTAGCGATAATATCAGAAATACTCTTAGCTACCTGCTTTTCAGAGATTGAGAATCCTGATACAGCACTATTAGTTGAATCTGATAATAGTAAATCGATACCAAACTGACCCATGAAAGCCATAACCTGATAGTCAGAGTTCTGACCGATAGGTGTTAGGTCAAATTTGAAGTCACCAGTAGACATAATCCAGCCATTTGGAGTTCTTACTGCTACACCTAATGAATCAGGAATAGAGTGGATAACGTTGAAGAACGCTACATGGAAATGTTCTGAATCGAATCTAGCATCATGGTCAATAACATGAAGATTAGTAGTGTAGTTCATTCTATGCTCTTCAAGTTTTGATCTGATAAGTGCAATCGCAAATTTACTACCATAGATATCTGGGATATTACATACTCTTAATAAATATGGGATACCACCGATATGGTCTTCATGACCATGGGTAATGAATAAAGCTTTAATCTTTGATTGGTTTCTAATTAAATATGTATAGTCTGGAATAACATAATCAACACCAGGTAGCTCTTCGTCAGGGAAAATTAATCCTGAGTCGATTATGACGATTTCATCTTGGCATTGGATACAATACATATTCTTACCAACTTCACCTAGTCCGCCTAACGCAAAGACGATCGTATCGGTTGGAAGATATGAAGAAATAGTTCGGCTATTAAACTTTTTGATTTCGCTCATTTTCCCTCGCTTTCCTTAGATGACTACAGCACCATCGATTTCTGCCCATGGATCTTGGGAATTGATATGATCATAGTATAAGATACCAGATAAGTGATCAATCTCATGCTGCATTACGATAGCTGGATAATCACGTAACTTGATGTCTTCCATACGATCAGTTAATAAATTATATGCTCTGACAATGATTCTATCGTATCTAGGAACGATTCCCTCATGATCAGGGTCAACGCTTAGACAAGATTCACCATTTTCTAAATAAGCTTTTAATGTTGAATTAGAAATGATTCTTGGATTTACTAACGCAAATTCTAAGAATTCATTTTCACCAGTTTCAATAGAGATAGCTAGCATCTTTTTAGCTACGCCAATCTGAGGAGCAGCGATACCTACTGAAGCCTTTACATGGTATTCTTCACAGAACTTCTCATCATGAGAATTTCTGACATATTGTAACATATCTAATAGAGTTTCCTTATCTTCGTTAGATAAAGGAAGTTCAACCTGCGCGCATTTTTGTCTTAATACAGGTTGATCATCTAATAATATTTTTGTTGAATCAATAAACATAAGTCACCTCATTATATCAAAAAGAATTTCATGAAATTTTGGAAAAATATAAATTATTCACAAAGTCCTTGATGCTATCATTATACAAAAAAATCACATTTTTATCAATAAAGGCAAGTCAGCCTTAAAGACAGCCAGTAAAAAGGCCTAATAAAAATATCAGGAATAACAGCTTTTCGATATATTATTTTTACCATTCATTTTTACACTTTCATTGTATACCACAATTAAGAAATAAGATAGTATATATTATGTTTTCTTGAATTATAATTTCTTTTTTTACTGTGTGGTATAATGTTTACTGTAGAGGTGAGATGTATGAGTATTATCGTTGTATCAGGTCTATCAGGAGCAGGTAAGTCAGTTACTAGTAAGACATTAGAAGATATTGGTTACTATGTTATTGATAATTTACCACCAGTATTATTATCATCTATTTCAAAACTAAATGTGGATAGTGAAGTAGCAGTAGTTATCGACTCTAGAAGCAGAGAGATGTTTGATTCTGTACTAAGCGAATTTGATAAACTAAAATACGAAAGACCAGATAGTAAGCTTCTATATCTTCATTGCGATGATGATGTTCTTTTAGGACGTTACAAGTATACAAGAAGAGCTCACCCATTAATTTCTGATGATTGTAAGACTTTAGAAGAAGCTATCAATAAAGAAATAAAGCTATTTAAAAATATCAGAGCTAAAGCTGATATTGAAATAGATACAACTCACTTAAACAACGCTCAATTGCGCAAGACTATTATCGATACATTCAATACTTCTAGCGATTCTTATTTAACTATTAAGGTTATCTCATTTGGTTATAAAAATGGTTTACCTATGGAAGCTGATTTAGTATACGATGTTAGATGCATGCCTAATCCATTCTATAAGGAAGAATTAAGAGATCATAATGGTACAGAAGATTGTGTTTATGACTATGTCTTCTCATTTGAACAGTCAAATGTATTCGCTGATAAGGTAATCGATTTTATCAACTATTCATTACCTTACTATATTGAAGAAGGTAAAAATGAATTGGTAATCGCTATTGGCTGTACAAGCGGTCACCATAGAAGTGTTGCCTTTGTTAAGAAGGTTTCTCAAGAATTAATTAAGAAAAATTTAAAGGTAGTTGTTGTTCATAGAGATATACAGAAAGACTTTTAATATATGAGTAATATAGAAATTTTATCACCAGTAGGATCACCAGAATCCTTAGTGGCAGCGGTAAGAAGTGGAGCAGATGCGGTTTATTTAGGAGCTAAGAATTTCTCTGCCAGAAGAAATGCGACTAACTTCAAGGATAATGAATTATTAGATACTGTTAAGTATTGTCATAACCGTAATGTTAAGGTTTATGTAACAGTAAATATTATGGTTAAGCCAAATGAGGTGAAAGAAGCTGTTAATTTGATCAGCTATCTTAACTCAATCAATGTGGATGGTATTATCGTTCAGGATTTAGGTTTGGCTAGAATAATTCATGACTATTTCCCTGATATGCCAATCATTGGCTCAACACAGATGTCAGTTTCTTCTATTAGCGCATTGCCTATTTTAAAGGAAATGGGATTTGCCAGAATAGTAGTAGCACGTGAACTATCAAAGAATCAATTGATAGAGTTTTGTGCTGAGGCGAAGAAATATGATATTGAAGTAGAACCATTTGTTCATGGAGCTTTATGCATGTCTGTTTCAGGGCAGTGTTTATTAAGTGCGATGATTGGTCAAAGAAGTGGTAATAGAGGTTTATGTGCTCAACCTTGTAGACTTCCTTTTAAGGTAAGTGGTGGTACTGGTAATGATTTATCATTAAAGGATAACTCTTTATATGATTATGTTAGAGAGATGGATGAGATGGGTGTTGCTTCCTTAAAGATTGAAGGAAGAATGAAACGTCCTGAATACATTTCTATGGCTACTTATTGTTGCAGAAATGCGGTAGATGGAAAGCCATATGATACTTCTTTATTAAAGAGTATTTTCTCAAGAAGTGGATTTACTGATGGCTATTATACAGGCAAACTTGGTAGAAGTATGTTTGGTACTAGAACTAAGGAAGATGTTGATGCATCAAGTGATTCTATCAATAAGATACATGAATTATATCGCTACGAAAGAAATAGCGTAGCTTTAGATATGCACATCGTTATTAAAAAGGATGAAGAGATATCTTTAACTATTTGCGATGGTAATAATGAAGTAACAGTAAAAGGCGAATCACCTTTACTAGCTACTGGATCTCCTGTTTCTTTAGAGAAGATCAAGGATTCATTAGGTAAGCTTGGAAATACTCCTTTCTACTTAAACAATTTAACTGGTGAAATCGAAGATGGTTTATTTGTTAGAAATAGCTTAATCAATGGCTTAAGAAGAGACGCTATTGAAAAGTTAGAAGAGTTAAGAATGGCCATTAAGGAAAGAAGAGAACTACAAGTAAAATACTCTAATAGTAATAGATATCATTCTTTAAATAAGTTTATCGTTAGAGTAGCAAGTTTATCTCAATTAGCTAGCTTAAATGATGAAGTTAAGGAAGTAATATTCCCTGTTGAAGAAGATGCTGATGATAAATACGAATATATCGTAGAAATTCCTAGATGGATTGTTAGCGAGAAGTATATTAAAACTAGATTAGAAAAGCTAAAGGCTCAAGGTGTTAAAAAGGCTTATTGTAATAGCTTAGCGGCTATTAATTTAGCTAAAGAAGCTGGTCTAGAAGTTATCGGTGGAAACTTCTTAAATATCGGTAATAGTGAATCAGCTTTAACTTTAGAAAAGCTAGATATTAATCATATCACTACCACAATAGAGTTTGACTACAATGAGCTAAACGCTATTTCTACTAAAGCTAATAAGGGGCTTATTGGCTATGGTAGAGTCCCATTAATGTTGACAGTTAATTGTCCATTAAAGAATGGTAGAACATGCGATAAGTGTGATAAGAAGGGATATATAGTAGATAGGATGAATACTAAATTCCCAATCAGATGTCATTTGTCTGCAAGTGAGTTATTAAATAGTAAACCTATTTATTTAGCTGATAAATTGGATGATTTTAGTAATTTCGATTATATGATTTTATACTTTACTATCGAAGATGATAAGGAAGTTAAAGAAGTAGTTGATAGTTATCTTTCTGGTAGTAAGAGTAATAAGGAATATACAAGGGGATTGTATTATCGTTCAGTATTATAAAAAGAAGGTGTTGTAGTATGTTTGATCATTTTTGGGATACTGTAGAAACTATTGAGCCTGGTTTAGGTTTTGGTATGTATAGTATCACTCATATAGTCCAATTAATATTGGCTATCAGTTTCTTTATCATTATGTCTATTATTTATAAAAAGGCTGATAAGGATACTAGAAGAAAGATTGAATTAGTATTTGTAGTACTTTTATGGTTAGACGAAGCTATTAAGCATATTAGCTTACTAACTCATGGCACTTGGTTAGTTGACTATTTGCCATTACACTTATGCAGTATCAATATATTCATGATTACTATTTTCTATTTCACTAGAAATAAGTTGATTGGTAATTTCATTTATTGTTTGTGCATACCAGCTGCTATAGTAGCCTTACTATTTCCAAACTGGGCACAATTACCATTAGTGAATTGCATGTCATTACATTCTTATACAGTCCATGTACTATTAGCTTGTTATCCAATCATGCTTACTTATGGTAAGGAAATTATTAAAAACTATAAGAATTTACCTAAGCTAGTGCTTATGTTAGCTATTCTTTCAATCCCAATTGAATTAGTAAATTTAGCTTGGGGAACTAACTTCATGTTTTTGACTGAAGCACCTAAAGGAACACCTTTAGAGTGGGCAGAAATTCTTACAGGAAGCCATTTAGTGGGATTTGCGGTACTTATTCCGATTATATTAGCGTGTATGTATATCCCATACAAAAAGGTTGAGGATTAATCAGAATCATCTTAAAGGTGATTCTTTTTATTTTATAAGGGGGATTTGTTATAATAGGGAGAGAATAAAGAGGAATAATATTATGATTAAACTAGTAGCTTGTGATTTGGATGAAACTTTATTGACAAAGGATAAAAAGATTAGTGAGAAGGATGAGTTAGCTATCAAATCATTAAAGGATAAAGATGTTAAGTTTGTAGTAGCAACAGGAAGAAGCACTTGCTCAATTGACCCAATCTGGAAACAGCTAGATTTATATGAAAAGGAAAATGAATATACTATCGGTATGAATGGTGGTATTATCGTTGAAAATAAGGATAGAAAAGTTTTATATCAGAAATCTGTCGATAGGTCATCTCAATTAAAAGTATTTGAAATAGCTTCAAAATATGATGTTGGAGTTTATTTCTATGGTTTAGAAAATGTCTATGGTGCTAGATTGCCAGATGGAGAAAAGGAAATTCAGAAAAACAGAAAAGATATCTTACAGTTCCCATTTGAAGAGTTAACTGAAGTAGTCAGATATATTCCAATCTTTAAGATGAGCTTAGTTAAGATGAATGATTATGATTATTTAATGCCTATTGGTAAGATTATTGAAGAAAACGTTGAAAACGTATCTGTATCATATTCAAGCAATAGATATTGTGAGATTACCTATAAAGGTATCAGCAAAGGACCTGCTTTAGAATTCTTATGTGATTATTTAGGAATCGATAAGTCAGAAACAATGGCAATTGGCGATAACTATAATGATTTAACTATGTTAAAATCTTCAGGTTTAGCAGTTGGTGTAGCTAATACTATTGAAGCTATGAAGTCAGAATGTGATTATATTACTGAAAGAACAAACAATGAAAGTGCAGTTAGTGAGGCATTAGAGAAGTTTGTCTTATAGAGAAATTTTACTAGTTTAATATTTTTGTTATAATTTTAGTGGTGATGTTTTATGTTAAAAGAAGAATTAGAAAAGTTAAGTGTTATAGATTTAAAGAAGATGGCTAAGGAAAGAAACTTAGAACATATTTCTGGATTAAGAAAAGCTGAACTTATTGAATTACTTGCTGATAAACCTGAAAAAAAGAGCGAGTATGATGTGGATATTTGTGAAGGTGTATTAGAAGTCATGAATGATGGATTTGGCTTTATTCGTGGAGAAAACTATCTTTCAAGTGAATTTGATGTTTACGTATCTCACTCTCAAATTCGCCGTTTCAATTTAAAGACTGGCGATTTTATCAAGGGTGAAAAAAGAGGTAAGATCAAAACAGAAAGATTTGCGGCTTTATTAAAGGTTTTAGAAGTTAATGGCTTAGATCCTGATAAAGCGAAATATGTCCCTGATTTTGAGGATTTAACTCCAATCTTTCCAAATGAAAGAATTGAGTTAAGTAAGAATGTTGGCTTCTTATCATTAAGGATTCTAGATTTAATTTGTCCAGTTGGTAAGGGTCAAAGAGGTATGATTGTTTCACCACCAAAGGTTGGTAAAACAACATTACTAAAGCAGATTGCCTTATCAATCGTAAACAACTATCCTGAAATGAACTTGATCGTTTTATTAATCGATGAAAGACCAGAAGAAGTTACTGATTTTAAGGAAGCTGTTGTAGGAAAAAATATTGAGATTATCTACTCAACATTTGATGAAGTTCCTGAAAGACATAAGAGAGTTTCTGAAATGACTATTGAGCATGCTAAGCGCTTAGTAGAGGCTGGTAAGGATGTCGTAATCTTATTAGACTCTATTACTAGATTGGCTAGAGCTTATAACTTAACAGTTACTCCTAGTGGTAGAACTTTATCTGGTGGTTTAGATCCAGCTTCATTATATATGCCTAAGGCATTCTTTGGAGCAGCCAGAAATACTAGAGAAGCAGGTAGCTTAACAATCTTAGCTACAGCCTTAACTGAAACTGGTTCTAAGATGGACGATGTTGTCTTTGAAGAGTTTAAGGGTACAGGCAATATGGAAGTTGTATTATCAAGAAAGCTTCAGGAAAGAAGAGTCTTCCCAGCAATCGATGTAGCTAAAAGTGCTACTAGAAGGGAAGATTTACTATTAACAAGACAACAATTAGAAGCAGTTAATATCATCAGAAGAGATTTATCCAACGCTTCATATGTTGAAAATGGACAGGACAGCTTAATTAGAAGATTTGTTGGAACAAAAAATAACGATGAACTAGTTAGGGAAGTTCTATTAAATAAGTAACATTATTATTAATTAATATTTAGAAAGATCAATAAATAATTTGTATTATATATTGATCTTTTTAGTTTCAAAAAGAAAAAAGTATTTGAACAGGATAAAAATATGGCTCATAATTAATAGATAGGAAAGGAGTGACAGGGATGAATTGGAAATATAAATTTACTGCTAGACAATTAGATTCAGGTCAAAATTTATACAACAGTGGATCTATTGATGAATATTACAAGGATAGTACTGGTAAGATTATCGTCTATGTTAGAGACAGATATTACGATAATAAGGTAACAGTTTATCTTGATTCAAAAGGTCAGTTTATGGATTGTAAATGCTCTTGTTTATATGGTAGAAGAGGTGACTATTGTTACCACGATGCAGCTGCTTTAATGTTTTTAGAGGATGAGCATCCTGAATTAATTGGTTTAGTTAGAGTTGCTCCTAAAATTGTTAGAGAGGTAGTAAAACCATTTGAAGGTATGTTTGATGAAGGTTACTACTACTTCGATATGGAAAAAATAACTAAAGATGTTACTTTCTATAAGGATACTGTCGAAAAGGCTAGAGAACTTATTGAAAATGGAACTGTGACTGTCGATAGAGCTAACTTTAATCCTAGCTATTTAGATGACGGTTATACAGGCTATCTTACTGGTAAGATTTTAGAAGATAACGGTACTTATAGAAATAATCGCTTTGATTTTACTAAAAATATGTTAGGAGCAATCAGCTGTCATTGTCCTAACTGTTTAAGTAAGTATGGCTACTACAATACTCCAAAGTTGAATGACCTTTGTGTTAACTCAATCGCAACTATTTTATTAACTGCTGATTATATAAAAGAGAACAATCCAGGGGACTTTACTAATGAAATTGGTAGAGAATTCATGGAAAACTTTATTGTTGATGATAATGAAGAATTGATTGATCTATCTGAAAGAGAGAACAATGTTTCTTTAGAACCTAGAGTATCATTTGGCTATGATAATAAATTAAGGGTATCTTTTAAAATCGGAACAGATAAGATGTTTATCGTTAAGGGATTTAAGGAACTAGTTAACGCTGTTGATAATGGTAAGGTATTAACTTTAGGTAAGTACAATAAAATTGATTTCTCTAGAGAATACTTTAACGAAGAATCTATGCAATACTACAAGATGATTGAAGAATCTGTAGCTGATCAATCTTCATCTAGAGATTATTACAACTATGAAAAATCAAGCACTAATACTGATTTAGTTATCAAAAGCAGCAAACTAGATGACTTCTTTGAAAGCTGTTTAGATAAGAGAATAGAAGATATTTCTCCTAGAAGAGAAAAGCCATATACTATGTTTTTAGAAGGATCTCCAGAGATCGTACTAAATGTAGATAAAAATGAAGTTGATGGTGTATTTGAAGGTGTAACTGTTTCTGGTTATATTCCTGAATTTATTAGAGGTAATAAGAATATCTACTTCCATGAAAATGGCAATTTATACAGGGTTACTTCTGATAAGCAGAAAGCTATAAAGAAACTATCTAAACTATCTAGAAATGATCTTAAGATGAGAATTGGACGTAAAAACTTACCGGATTTTTATCGTCATCTTCTTCCATATTTAAGGGATAATTTTACTGTTATTGAAAATGATCTAAATGAAATTGAACAGTATCTACCAAAAGAAGCTATTATCAATTTCTATTTTGATATTGATGATATGGTAGCTTCAGTTAAGACAACTGTCAGCTATGGTGATGAGGTTAAGACATTATTTGTTGATAAGCCAATTGAAACATATCGTGACTTAAAGAAAGAAAATAAGGCTATTGAATTAATTGAACAGTACTTACCAGTTATCGATGGACAAGATAATAGCATTCACTATAGCGATGGTTTAGAAGATTCAGTTTATGATTTATACCAAGAAGGTTTAGATGAATTTAAAAAGATTGGTATTGTCAATGTTACTGAGAAGTTTAAGAAAATCAACGTTCGTAAAAACATCAAGGTAAAGGTTGGAGTATCAGTTGAGAATAATTTATTAGACTTAACTATTTCTTCTGATGATGTTTCTACTGAAGAATTAATAAAGATTTTATCTTCATATCAAACTAAAAAGAAATTCTATCGCTTGAAAAACGGTGACTTCTTTAAGGTGGATTCTACTGATGTAGCTAGCTTAGATGATATGATGAAGGACTTAAATGTTCCTTTAAAGTCATTTGTGGAAGGTAAGATGCAGGTTCCTGCCTATAGAGCTTTATATTTAGATAAGCTATTAGAGGAAAAGGAAAACATGTACGCTAACCGCGATAATAGATATAAGCAGCTATTAAAGGATTTTAAGACAATTGATGATTCAATGTATGAAGTACCAGATAGCTTAGATAAGATTATGCGTGAATACCAGAAGACAGGCTACAAGTGGTTAAAGACACTAGACCACTATCGCTTTGGGGGTATTTTAGCTGATGATATGGGCTTAGGTAAGACATTACAGGTAATCAGTTTATTAGTTGATGAAAAACAACAGAATGGTAAAGCTACTTCACTAGTAGTTTGTCCAGCTTCATTAGTATACAATTGGGAAAATGAATTTAAGAAGTTCGCTAGTGATTTCAAGGTTGGTATTATCGCTGGTAGTGCAGCTGAAAGAAAAGAACTAATCAAGAAATGTGATGAATATGATGCGATTATCACATCATATGATTTATTAAAGAGAGATGTCGCAGAATATTCTGATAAGACATTCAGATATCAGATTATCGATGAAGCTCAATATATAAAGACAGCTTCGACTTCTGCCGCTAAAAGCGCAAAGGTTATCAACGCTGAAACTAAGTTAGCTTTAACAGGTACACCAATTGAAAACAGATTATCTGAATTATGGTCTATCTTTGACTACTTAATGCCAGGATTTTTATTTAGCTATGATAATTTCAAGAAACATTTTGAAAAGGATATTACTAAATATGGTGATGTTGACGCTACAGGCAGATTAAAGAAGATGATAGCTCCATTCTTCTTGCGTAGAAGAAAATCAGATGTATTAAAGGATTTGCCAGATAAGATTGAGGAAGTTACTTTAGTTAAGTTTGATGACAAACAACAGAAGCTTTATGATGGTCAAGTATTGAAGATGACTAAGCAGATTGCTGGTCAATCTAATGAAGCTTTCTCGCATAATAAGATTGCGATTTTAGCTGAATTAACTAGAATCAGACAGATTTGTTGCGCTCCTGAATTAGTATTTGAAAACTATGATGATGGAAACGCTAAGTTAGATGCTTGTTTAGAGTTAGTTAATAGCGCAATTGAATCAGGTCATAAGATTTTACTGTTCTCACAATTTACAAGTATGTTAGATATCATAGCTAAACGTTTTGATGATAGTAATATTTCTTACTACATGCTTACTGGTGAAACTAAGAAGGAAGAAAGAATCAGATTAGTTGATAATTTTAATAAAGATGAGACTCGAGTATTTTTGATTTCTTTAAAGGCTGGTGGTACTGGTTTGAACTTAACTGGTGCTGATATCGTTATTCACTATGACCCTTGGTGGAATTTAGCTGCGCAAAACCAGGCAACTGATAGAACTCACCGTATCGGTCAAGATAAGGTGGTAACTGTATTTAAGTTGATAGCTCAAGGAAGTATTGAAGAGAAGATTGTTGAATTGCAGAATAGAAAGAAAGACTTATCAGATGCCTTATTAGAAGGTGAAAATGGTAACTTATCTTCATTAAGCAAGGATGATTTATTACAGATTTTAACTTCTAAATAATCTTGTTGACTTAGTTCATATCTGGTCACATAATTAATCTGCACACTAGGTGTGTAGAAAGGGAAAAGATATGTTTGATCAACCTGCCCAGAAGTTAAGAAAATGGGTGAAGATTTGTTATTGGACTATATTATTTTTTTCCAGTATTATCTATATAAGCTATGGGAATCCAATTTTAGGACCCTTTATGGTACTAGTTACTGGTGTAATTTTGTATACCATAGTATTAGCAGTTTTATTATTAACACAATTAGCTGATGATACTAAAGCTATCAGAAATAAGCTAGAGGAAAACGATAAATAATACAGAATATTAACAAGAATGATAGAGCTAGACAAAGATGTCTGGCTCTTTCTTTAGTATGGTTTGATTGAATAAGGTTAGTAGATAGACTAAAATATAGGTGGAAAACTAAAGAGGAAAACAACATGAAAAAACTATTAGTATTTATGATTGATGCATTATGTGCATGTGATATTGAACAGATGAAGACTTTACCAAACTTTGGACCAATCATTGAAAATGGATCATATGTTGCTTCACTTGAACCAGTATTACCTGCTTTAACTTATTGTTGTCATACAAGTATTGTAACTGGTAGATATGTTGCTGGTCATGGTATCTACAATAATGAATATCATAAAAGAGGTTGCAAACCAGGTGATGTTTGGTTTGGTATGAAAAAGGATGTAAAAGCTCCTACTATTTTAGATAAGGCTAGAGAATTAGGTTTAACTACTTGTTCTTTATCTTGGCCTGTAAGTGCTGGAGCTGATTATACATACAACTGGCCAATGATCGTTCCTTATCATTATGATGGTGATCATCCAGAAGATTATTTAGTTAATGGAAACGCTACTCAGAATTTGTTAGATAGCTATTTCTGGAAGTATGGACGCTTCCAGAAGGGACATGATGCTTCATTAGACTTATTAACTATGTCACTTGCACCAGATATCTTAAGAGATTATGGTCAGCCTGATTTAATGTTTGTTAAGATGTGTGATTTAGATAGCGCTAGACATATGTATGGTGTTTATTCAGATGAAGCCAAGTATCAATTGAAGAAGCACGATAACGAATTTGGTGTATTAATGGAAGCTTTAAGACGTTATGGTGATATTGAAAATACTAATATCGTTATTATGGGTGACCATGGTCAGACTGATGTTGAAGATGTTTTAAATATTAATAAATTATTCATTGATAACGGATTTATCACAGTTGATGAAAATGGCAAGATGGTAGATTGTATCTGTTATGCTCATTCTACCGCTTTAAGTTGCGTTGTTGAGTTAAAAAATCCTGATAGTAAAGAAGATTACAACAAGGTTAGAAGCTTCTTAGAATCATTAAAGGATGATCCTAGCATTCAATTATTATATGTATTAGATAAGAAGGAAATGTTAGAAAAGTATAACTATGATGGACCATTTGATTTCGTTATTGAATCAAAGAGAAATATCAGCTTCTCTGAAAGTTTGAAAGAAGAAACTATCTGGGCTACTAAGGCTCCTGGTGATCACAAGAAGGGTATGGCAACTCATGGCTCTAGACCTGATAGAAAAGAAACTACATTATTTATCGCTTGTGGACCATCAGTTAAGAAGGGTGTAATTTTAGAAAAGAGAAGCATGGTTGATGAAGCAGTCACTATGGCTAAGATGGTTGGCTTTGATATGACTGGTACAGATGGCAAGTTGATGGAAGAAATTTTAAAGTAATATGGCACTAGTTAAGATTAATTTATTAAATCATACAGATTATTATGCAGCGTTTTTAAGAGATAAGGATTTTTGTGGACTTGTTGATTTTTATGGTGCTATTGAATCTGTAAGAAAAGAAAATAGAGAACATACTTTATTATTAGATGCTGGTGATAACTTCAAACATCTACTATGGGATGAAGATGTAACTGATGGGGTTGAGATTATCGGTACTGATGTATACAGCTATGGTAACCATGACTTTGATAAAGGAAAAGAGCATATTGAAAGATTCACTAATAACCTTTTAGGTAAGGTTGAAGTAATCTGCAGTAATGTTGTGGAAAAGGAAACTGGTAATCTAGTTAAAGGTGCTAAACCTTATGCAATCGTTGATAAAGGTGGCATTAAGGTAGGTGTATTAGGTATTATCACTGAATATACTCCATATATGGTCACTAAGAAATATTTCGCTCCTTATAAAGTATTGGACTCAGTGGATGTTATTAGAAAATATGTTCCTGAAATGAGAGAAAATGGAGCAGAAGTAATAGTATTATTAACTCATTTCCCATTCTATTTTACTGAAGATAGCAACTCTGGTGAGTTGTTTGAAGTGTTAGAGAAAGTTAAGGACTTAAATATCGACGCTATTATCGGTGGTCATATTCCAGGAGATTACGCTAAAGTTGTCGATAATGTAGCAGTAAGTAAGGCAGGTTTTGGAGGAAGAAGTTTAGCTAATATCATTTTGACTTTTGATACAGAGACTAGAAAAGTCGTTGATAAGGATGCTGAGATTATCGATGTATATCATAATCAATATCCTCAAGATGAAAGATTAGTAGCTTTTGTTAAGAAGGTTTGTGATCCATATGATTATTACTATAATGAACCAATTGGTGAAGTAACAGAGAATATTCCAATGAGATTAGATTTTGAATCACCAATGGGAGACTTATTAGCTGATATGTTAATTTGGAAATTTAATAGTGATATCGTCTATTTCAACAATACTAGCTGTGGAAGAAATCTAGAAGCTGGTAAGATGACTAGAGCTAAGGTAAGTGATATTACTCACTTCAATGACCCTTTATGGCAAAGTAAGTATACTGGGAAAATGATCTGGGATTTATTTGAAACAGTTCATAAGCCAGAAGTATTTGGCAATAATGGAAACATCTCATTTGCTGGTATGAAGGTAGAAATGGATCACACTAAACCTAGTGGTAGTAAGGTTATTTCTATCACAATGGCTGGTGGTAGTCCAATTGATTTTAATAAGGAATATACTGTTACTACTAGCGAATATATGAGCAGTGGCGGTAATGGCACTTTTGAAATTACTAGCCAAGTAGAGTGGACTGATACAGGAATTATGATGTTTGATGCATTAACTGAATATGTCATTGAACATAAGAAGTTGTCTTGTCCTACTTTAGGAAGATATCCATTTATTGGTAAACCAGAAAATGACAATTCACCATGGTAATGGTGTATAATAGAAAAAAATAAGAGGTAATTAACATGAAAGTAATTGAAACAAAAAATGCTCCAGCAGCAATCGGACCTTATAGCCAGGGTATGGTAGTAGGTAACTTAGTTATCACTTCAGGTCAGATTCCAGTTAATCCAGTTGATGGATCAGTTTGTGAAGGTATTGAAGCACAAGCCCACCAGAGCAGTAAGAACGTTCTAGCTGTTTTAGAAGCAGCTGGTGTAAAGGCAGAAAACGTTGTTAAGACAACTTGCTTCATTAAGGATATGAACGACTTTGCTAAGTTCAATAGCGTATACGAACAATACTTCGTATCAAAGCCAGCTAGAAGCTGCGTTGAAGTAGCTAGATTACCAAAGGATGTTCTTTGCGAAATCGAAGCTATCGCTGAACTATAATTTTTGATGATTTAGGTGTAGATAAAACTACACCTTTTTTGTTTGTTTGACTATACTTATCATTTTTGTATAAAATGAAGATAGAAAAGAGGGCAACCTATATGAAGAAAATATGTGTATTAGTATTAGCTGTATTATTATGCTTAAATATATCAGGTTGTAAGAAAAAGGATAAGGATATTATTGTAGAGAAAACTATCAAGCCTATTGAGGTTAGTCAGTTAGCTGAATATCTTAAGGGTGAAGATGAGTATGTAACAAAGAATAATATTACTGGAAATTTCTCAGTCCTATCAAGAAACAGTGAAGATAACAAGGACGAATTACTTGTTGACTTCGTTGGTGAAAATGACAGCGTTAGATATGTAGCTACATATTTAGTTAGTAGTGTTGTAGTTAATGGTAGTTGGGTAATCGATAAGTTTGTGATCAAACAATTTAGTACAGAAACAAAAACAACTCAACCATATTTTATTGAACCAGTAAGTGAAAATAAGTTAACTGCTTATTTATATGGATATGACAATATCGTTAAGGATGAAGGTTTAGAAGGCACTTATACAATTAAACAGAGAGAATCAACTAAAACCAGCGATGTTATGATTGTTGAGTATGTTGGTCAAAACGATAAGATGACTTATAAGGCTACATATAAGGTTTCTAGCTATTTAAGAGATAACAAGTGGGTTATCGATGATTTTAAGATTGAAAATTCAGCAATTGAAAATAAGGGTGAAGAAGAAAATAAGGATGAACAACCTGAAGAAGTAGTAGTTGATCCATTAATTGAAAAGATTAAATCTGAAAACTCTTATGATGAAGTTAGAGTATTATCTACTAGTGAATCTGAAGGAAATACTATTTACAAAGTTATCGGTTTAGAAGAGTGGAGATATGTTAAGGATGCTTACTTCGCTACTTTCACTTTTGATAAGGATGGAAATATCATTGATAAGGTTGTAGAAACTGAAGAGACTTATAGTAATGTTATAGGTGTTTACTATTCTGAAAAAGAAGGATTTGGTTCCAATTCAGATAAGCCAATCTATTTAGAGTTACAAGAACAATGGTCATACAAGCTAGTATTCCCTAAGGAAGATGGCTCTGAATTTGTGGTGGCTGAAGGATCATATTCAATTGATAATAATATCATTACTATCAAATCATTAAATGAGAAACTAGATCTTTCCGATAAATGGTCAATTGTGACTTTTGAAGTAAGCAGTGATAAGGAAACTATTAGTTTCAATAATAGTGGTAATAGTGTAAGCTATGAAACATTAGTTAGTGGAGATACATTCAAAAAGGGATTAGATAAGAAGGAATACTAGTTATGAAAGCTAAAATGATTGGGACATGGAAAATGGCGTATGACGCTATTTCTCTAGTCAAAGATAAAGCAGATATAAATATTGTTGAGGCGATGTTAGAAGCTATCAGCTATATTGATGATAACAAGGACATTCATACAGTAGGTTCTTATTCTCGCCCAAATGAGGAAGGATATCTTCAATTAGATGGTGGATTTATGGATTACAGCTCAAAAGTAGGAGCAGTAATTGAAGCTAGACATATTGCTCATCCAGCAACACTAGCTTATGACTTATCAAAATATAATAGTAATATCGTTTTAGCTGGTGAAGGTGCTGATAAGTTTGGTAATGAAAATGATATATGTTATGTTGAAAGCTTACCGGTATATCTAGAAGATACTACAGTTAATCATGATACTTTTGGGGTAGTAGGCAATGATGATGGCAAGTTATATACAGCTATTTCTTCTAGTGGAAGAAGTGGTAAAAAAGTTGGTAGAGTTGGTGATAGTCCATTAGTAGGAAGTGGGTTCTATTGCGATGAATATGCAGGATGTGTAGCTACTGGTGATGGTGAAGCTATCTTAAGAGGAGTACTATCAAAGGAAGTAGTTACTAGAGTATCATTAGGACAACCTATTGGACAAGCTATGGAAGAAGCTTGTAAGAAACAATTTAGTAAGCTAGATTATGATGCTGACTATTGTATGGTAGGAATTGATTCAAAGGGTAACTTTGCCGCATACTCAACTTTATCATTATTCCCATTTGCGGTTTTATTTGATGAAGGAATAAAACTTTACTTCTATGTTCCTGAAAAAGGAATATTTGAAGCAGATGAAAAACTATTAGAGCAGTATAAAGGAGATTAGTATTTATGAAGAAGTTATTAGGCTTATTATTAACGCTAATGATGATATTAACTGTTACAGGTTGTGGGCAACAAAAGAGTGAATCTGTAGTTGGCTATAAGGAAGTAGCAGTATCTGGTGATAGCCAAGACTATCAAAAGAATAGAGTGACTACAACTTATGATTTGGATGGTAATATCTTAGTTAAGATTACAGAAGTAAAAAATAGTTCCAATGAATATGTTATAACTAAAACTGATCAATGGTTTTATAGAGATGGAAGAGTTGATTCTTTAGTAGAAGATAATAAGGTAAGTGGTCTTACTATTTTTACTAACTTCAATCAGGAAGGCTTAGCTCAATCACAAATCATTACTGAAAGTAATGAACAGAAGCAGCGTTTAGAAATGATTTATAATGAAAATGGCAATCTATTAGAATCATATACATTTAATGAAACTGATCAATTAATTAATTCTACAATATATACTTATTATTTAGATGGTAAGATCGCTAGTGAAGTAACTGAAGATGAAAATGGTAAAGTAACATTAATATACTTGTATGATAATGAAGGACAGTTATATGTCGTTAACACATCAATTGAATATCCTAATGAAGATTTTGAATATTTTGAAACAGTTAATACAGTTATTGAATTAAAGAGCTTCGATGACAAAGGAAGAATCGTATTAGAAGGATATAAGGATAAAGAAACAGATTTGTTTACATATTTAGCTGGCTATCAATATGATGATAATGATAGAGTTATCTCTCAAAATTATACATACTATGAAGGAGAGAATATTGTTAGTGAAGAGGATGTTACTTATGAATATTCTTTAACTGATGAAGGTAAGTTAGCTGGATTTGTTAGAACAACAGTATTTACAACTCCTGAAGCTACAACTAACAGTCGTATTGTACACACTTATGATAATCAAGAAAGAATCATTAAAGTAGAGATATATAATGAGCAACAGCTTGTAGA
This sequence comes from Erysipelotrichaceae bacterium, assembly GCA_045599505.1. Classification (GTDB taxonomy): domain Bacteria; phylum Bacillota_I; class Bacilli_A; order Erysipelotrichales; family Erysipelotrichaceae; genus UBA1783. Next base: position 19,968 of record JAZRWC010000009.1, read on the forward strand.
ATTATTTGAAGTTACTTATAGTGAAATTTTTGGTTAGTAAAAATGCATATTAAAACTACTATTTGATAGTAGTTTTTTAATTAACGATATATAATTAATTCACTAGGCAGGTGATTAGTATGTATAGTAGTGATAAGGAAAGATTTGAAGCAATTTATGCAGGACAAAGAGCAATAGATAGCTTAGATCTTGCATTGGAGAAATTAGATAAGGCAAAAGGTTGGGGCCTATTTGATATTTTAGGAGGAGGCCTAATCAGTTCATTGGCCAAGAAAAATAGGATTGAAGAAGCTAACGAAGCCATTGAAAAAGCCAAGAGAGATTTAATTATATTTAATAATGAATTAGCTGATGTAGATTTAGTTGATGATTTAAGAGTAGATGTCAATGGTATTTTAGGCACTGTTGATTGGCTGTTTGATAACGCTGTTGTCGATATCATCGTTCAATTAAAGATTAGTAAGTCAATTGAAAATATTGAAAGTGCAATTGATAAGATTGAACAGATTATCGATATCTTAGAAGGATAAGGGAAAAGATTATTAGTGATTGGAAATTTTATTCCTGATGCTAAATGCATTATAGTCACAAATAGTGAAGAAGAAAACCTGATTTGTGATGATATACAAGTCTCTGTAATTCCTGCCTGGAAATGGCTGTTATCAAAATAAAACAATAGTACACTAAAAAAGATACGGTTCTATGTGAGATAGTTTCTGTTTCACATTATACCGTACCTTTTTTAATACTTTCATTGTAATAAGCGCTACTATTACTGTTATATTTTAGCCTTGATAATCAGAAGGCATGCGCCAGTCTCCTCTAGGAGATAAGGCTACACTTCCTACCTTAGGTCCATCTGGAAGACAAGAACGTTTGAATTGGTTAGTTCTGAATCTTCTAATGAATGTATCTAGTGTTTCTGAAATCTGTGCTTCACCAATATTTAATGGTTTGAAAGCTACAACAGCTAAGTCTTTAATCTTTTCCTTACCAAATCCATTTCTGATGTAGTTGTATAAGAAGAAGTCGTGTAAGTCATACTTACCGATAGCTGCTTCTGTATCTTGAGCGATATTACCATTTTCATCAGGTGGAATTAATTCAGGTGAGATAGTTGTATTACAAATATCTTCTAATACCTGCTTTAAGAATGGATTAGAGTTATTTCCATAAGTTTCGATAATAAATCTTACTAGAGTCTTAGGAACTGAAACATTTACTGCGTACATGCTCATATGGTCACCATTATAAGTACACCATCCTAAAGCTAATTCAGATAAGTCGCCAGTACCTACAACGATACCACCAGTCTTATTAGCCATATCCATTAAGATTTGAGTTCTTTCTCTTGCCTGAACATTTTCATAAGTAACATCATATAAATCTTCTGGCTGACCGATATCCTTCATATGAACCTTACAAGCTTCAGTGATATCGATAGTATAAGAAGTAACACCGATTGCTTCCATTAATCTATCAGCACTTGATTTTGTCTGCTTACTAGTACCAAATCCTGGCATTGTGATAGCGATAATATCGCTATATGGATAGCCTAATAAATCATATGCTTCTTTCATTACTAATAAAGCTAATGTTGAATCTAGACCACCAGAGATTCCTATAACAGTTTTCTTACAATTGATCTTCTTTAATCTTGTAGCTAATCCTAAAGCCTGGATTTCCATGATTTCTTTACATCTTTCAGTTCTCTTTTCTAGATCACTTGGGATGAATGGATATGGATTTACATAGCTTGGTAAATGAGATAACTGTTTAGTAGTTGTACAAACGTTAATGTATGTATATTTCTTATCAAGAGTAGGGCGATAAGAGTTTAACTTTACTCTATCATTTTCAATCTTTTCGATATCGATTAAAGCAGTAACTAATAATTCATCTTCATTAAACTTCTGAGTCTGATTCTTAACGATTGAACCAGTCTGACAGATTAAATGATGACCTGAATAAACTACATCAGTTGTGCTTTCTCCTATTCCTGCTGAGGCATATAAGTAAGCGCAATTGCACTTAGCTGACTGCATTGAAACCAGATTAGTTCTGTAATCTCTCTTTGTGACAATCTCATTTGAGGCACTGGGGTTAACTATAACATTAGCACCATATGTACAATGAGTTGATGAAGGTGGATTTTCTACCCACAAGTCTTCACATATTTCACAAGCTATAGCCATGCCTGTTTCTGATTCGATAATTACATCAGTTGTAAATGGAACAGTCTGACCATTGATTACGATTGTATCGCCATCCTTTTCTAAAGAAGAAGCGAACCATCTCTTTTCATAGAATTCATTGTAGTTTGGTAAATATGTCTTAGGAACTAAGGCTAGTAGCTTACCATCTTGAACAAAAGCGTTACAATTGAATAGCTTACCATGTTTTCTTACTGGTAAAGATACAGCTATTACTGGCTTAACATCACCACTAGTATTTTTAGTAGATTCAATAATCTTAGTTAATCCTTTTAAGCTATTTTCAGCTACTTCTGTTCTTAAAAACATATCAGAGCATGTATAACCTGAGATTGATAATTCAGGGAATAATACTAATTCCACGTTTAATTTAACAGCTTTTTCGATTAGGTTAATAATGTGAGTAGTGTTTTTTTCAACATTACCGATAGCTACTTCAAATGAGGCAGTAGCTACATTAATAAAATCATATTTATTACGCATATCTAAAACTCCTTAAATAGTGTAAACATCTTTAGTCTTCTTTAAATATTTATAGACATTTTCTGGTAATAAATCTTTAACAGACTTTAAATCTTTATTGATATAAGCATCTCTGATAATAGTAGAGCTTGTATCTGAATATAAACTATCATGAATTGAGATAAAATTGTTTTTGTATTTAATAGCTACCTTACTTGAAGTGATAACTTCTTCTAAGGATGTGTTATTTCTATCAACGATGATATAATTGTTTTCCTTGACTAAGTTTTCTCCCATATACCATCTTTCTAATTCACAAACCTTATCGATTCCCATAACAATGTATGATTCTTCGATAATCTTGTTTTCTCTTAGATAAGATAAAGTGTTGTATGTTTTGCCATCGCTTAATTCATCAATTTCAACGGTTGATACTTTATAGCCTAGTGGTTCTAGAGCTTCTTGCATTAGCTTTACTCTTATATCACTAGTCATTACAGCTTTGCTTTCCATACCTTTCCAGCCTTTTAAAAAGCCATCTTTTGCAGGAACGTATATTACTTCATCAGCGTTTACTTTTTCTTTAGCTAGAGTAGCTATATGAATATGAGCCATAGTTATTGGATTGAAGGTGCCAAATACTAATATTGTCTTTTTAGTCTTCATCGACACCTCTTTTTTCATGTAGTAAGTTCATCTTCATCTCATACATTTCTGGTGTCATATCCATGTAGTGTTCATGTGGGTTTTCGAAACGCTGTTCTTCATCCCAAATTTCATTTTCTAACTGATACTTTACATAGTTTCTAATTTCAGTTAATGATGGTTCTTCATAAACTAAATCTCCATCTTTGAAGATTTGAACTTGTAAAGGTTTAGCAGTGTAGTTTTCGTAGTAACAATTCTTCCAAGGCTTTCTTGGAATGACATATCTTAGCTTACTTGAGAAATCAATCTGTTGATCTTTAATAGCTAATAAATCACTTGTAGCTTTTCCTTCTTCATCGTAGATACGATAAACCTGCTTTAAGCCAGGATTAGTAATCTTTTCAATATTTTCAGAGATCTTGATTCTTGGTTGGAAGATACCATCTTCTTGTACTGCGGCGATCTTATATACTGCTCCAAATACTGGTTCACTTTTAGCTGTAATCATTCTTTCACCAACACCGAATGAATCAATCTTAGCACCCTGTTCGATTAAGGATTTGATTGTATATTCATCTAGTGAGTTTGATGCGATGATTATAGTATCATGCATACCTGCCTTATCTAGCATCTTTCTTACTTTCTTTGATAGATAAGCTAAGTCACCAGAATCTAGTCTTACACCCTTAACCTTTTTGCCTAATGGATCTAATACTTCCTTCTGTACTCTAATAACGTTAGGAATACCTGATTTTAAGACATCATATGTATCAACTAATAATACGACGCTATCAGGATAAGTTTCAGCGTACTTCCTAAAGGCAGTAAATTCATCCTTATAGAACATAACAAAGCTATGAGCCATTGTTCCTGAGATTGGGATGTTGTATAGCTGACCTGATAATACTGTGGCTGTAGAGTTAACTCCACCGATATAACAAGCTCTAGCACCGATTACTGCACTATCGTTATTGTGAGCTCTTCTAGCTCCAAAGTCACTTACAGCTCTGCCTTGAGCTGCCTTAACGATTCTATTAGCTTTAGTAGCGATTAATGATTGATGATTTACCTGTAATAAGATTTCAGTTTCAATTAATTGTGCATCAATTAATGGTGCTACTACTGTGATAATTGGTTCATTAGGGTACATGATTGTTCCTTCTGGGAAGGAGTAAATATCACCCTTGAATTTGAAATTAGCTAAGTACTCTAAAAATGGTTCAGAGAAGATATTCTGACTTCTTAAATAGTCGATATCTTCCTTAGCGAAATGCATGTTTTTAATATAATCGATAATCTGGCTTAATCCAGCGAAAATTGCGAAACCACCGTTATCAGGGTTTCTTCTATAGAAAACATCAAAAGCTACCTTCTGATTTTTATCAATGGAATTATCATTGAAATAACCGTTTGACATAGTCATTTCATAGAAGTCCATAATCATTGAAATGTTGCCCATAATGTAGTCCTCCTTACTAAATTATTATACTTTTTTCTTACCTTCTCTTTCAAATAATTAGGCCATTTAAAGACTATAAATAGATAGAAAATAAGTTAGAAAAAAATTAAAAAATATGTAATCGCTTTCCTAAAACGTCTTTATTGAATGAAGAATTATAGTGTGGTATATTGTTGTCTATTAGGATTGGAGGCAATCTATGGTAGAGACTTTTACGCTTAGAATTCCTATCTTATCTGGTGATAAGGTAAGAAAAGCTTATGTATATATTCCAAACTCTTTCAAGAAAAATCCTAGTTTGCGTTACCCAGTAATGTATATGTTTGATGGTCAGAATTTATTCTTCGATGAAACCGCTACTTATGGGAGAAGCTGGAGATTAAGAGACTATTTAGACTATACAGATACAGATATGATTATCGCAGCAATCGATGGAAATGATGGAAGGAACAATGAGCGTTTGTCTGAATACTCACCATATTCATTTATCGATGATTATTGGGGAGATGTTAAAGGCAAAGGCTTTGATACTATGAATTGGATGGTAAACTTCTTTAAGAAATATATCGATGAACACTATCCAACTTTACCTGATAGAGAAAACACTTGGATCGGTGGAAGCTCTATGGGTGGGTTAATGAGTTATTTCGCTTTGGTCAACTACAATGAAACTTTCTCTACAGCAGTAGCTTTATCACCTTCATTCTGGGTAGATATCGATAAACTTGAAGGCTTATTAGATGAAAAGACTTTAGATAAGAAATCATATATCTATATGGATTATGGTGAAAATGAAGCTAAGGGTAGAAATGGTGAAAGAAACTCTGACTACTTCTGGAGAATAGCATGTAAGTTAGGAAAAAAGAAAGTAAATGTTACAGCTAGAGTAATTCCTGAAGGAACTCACTCAGAAGCTAATTGGGAAAGACAGATTCCAGTATTTATGAAGATATTATTAGAACAGAATAAAAAATAAATTAAAAATACAAAACAAAAAAGTAAAAAGAATAGAAAAACAAAAACGAAAAGAAAAGACAAAAACAGGAGAACAACACACATGAAAAACTTTATTTTTATCTCTCCAAACTTCCCAACTAACTATTGGATGTTCTGTAGAGAATTAAAGAACAACGGTTTAAACGTATTAGGTATTGGTGATATGCCATATGACAACTTACCTCAGCATTTAAAGGACAGCTTAAATGAATATTACAAGGTAGGTTCATTAGAAAACTATGATGAAGTATTTAAGGCAGTAGCTTTCTTCTCATTCAAATATGGCCATATCGACTATCTAGAATCTAACAATGAATATTGGTTAGAAAAGGATGCACAATTAAGAACTGACTTCAATATTGATGGATTCAAGAGTGAAGATATGAAGAGAGTTAAGTTCAAAAGCAAGATGAAGCATTACTACCAAAAGGCTGGAATTCCAGTAGCTAGATACTATATGGTTAAGACTTTATTAGGTGCTCAAAGATTCATCAAGACAGTTGGATATCCAGTAATCGCTAAACCAGATAACGGTGTTGGTGCTAACGCTACTTATAAATTAAAGAATGACGAAGACTTAGCTAGATTCTTTGAAAGAAAAGATCCTAGTGTTCAATATATTATGGAAGAATTCGTTAATGGTACAGTATGCTCATATGACGCAATCATTGATTCTACTGGTACTCCAATCTTTGAAACTGGAAATGTTACATTAATCTCTCCAGTTGATACAGTTGAACAGATGGGCGAATGCTCATTCTACATCAGAAAAGATGATCCAGAAGATATCATTGATTATGGTAGAAGAACTGTTGAATCATTCGGCGTAAAGAGCAGATTTATTCACTTTGAATTCTTCAGATTAAACCAAGATCAGGAAGGCTTAGGTAAGAAGGGTGAATTAGTTGCTTTAGAAGTAAATATGAGACCTTCTGGTGGAATTACTCCTGATATGCATAACTATGCTAATTCAACAAACGTATATAAGTTATTCGCTGACATGATCACTTATGATAAGTTAACATTAGATTTAAATCAACCTCACTACAATGCATGTTTCGCTGGTAGAAGAGATGGTGTAACTTACAAGATGAGCGAAGAAGAAATTATGGCTAAGTATGGTTCTGCATTAAAACAGTGGGGTAGAGTTGATGAAGCCTTAAGTGATGATATGGGCAACACATTCTACTTAGCTACTATCGATAATGATAAGATCGATGAATACTACAAAGATGTTTTAGGAAAGTAATAGGAAGATTAATTCTTCCTATTTTCTTTATTGTATAATATAGAAAAAAGACGACGAGGTGGACTATGAATAATCAACTACAGGGACTAACTAAACTACCAGATGGTAGATCAGGAGCATTATTAGATGAAAATCTAATAGTGTTTGATGATGAAAACAAGAAGATTACCATGGATTTATTATGGGTAGGTAAGAAGGAATATGATTATTCTAGCTTTACTGGCTTTGAGTTAAATCTATTAGCTAGAGATGCAGTTGGTAATATCACTAATACTATCGATTTAAGAAATACTATTGAAGAGACAACTACCTTAAAGTCATTAATTGAAAAATATGGTTTGAAAAAAGCTAGAAGACTAGATGTATATTTAGAACTATATTTTATGGTTGATAATGAAAAGATTGAAGAGGAATATGTAGTAGTTCAAAAGGCTAAAACTTGGTTGATTCCTAAAAGATTTGATCAGGATATCGTAGCTAGTAAATTCGTTGAAGAAAAGTTGAATGAAGTATTAAAAGAAAATCAAACTAGTATTAAATAATAGTTATAAAAAGTATAATTAGTATAGAACTCATTGGAGGAACAATATGAAAGCGATAATGTTGATGTTTGATACTTTAACAAGAAAGTATCTTTCAAGTTATGGAAATGATTGGTGTCTTACACCAAATTTTAAGCGTTTAGAAGAAAAGTGCTGTGTTATGGATAAGTTCTATGCTGGTAGTATGCCTTGTATGCCAGCAAGAAGAGAATTACATACAGGTAAGTATAATTTCTTGCATCGTAGTTGGGGACCTTTGGAACCATTTGATTTCTCTTGTTTCCAGAAGTTAACAGAAAATGGTGTATACACTCACTTATGTACTGACCATTCTCATTATTGGGAAGATGGTGGAGCAACATATCATAATAGATATTCTTCTTGGCAAGGATTCAGAGGCCAGGAAGGTGATAGATGGATGCCTAGATTAGGCACTGAAGTACCTGAACTTCCACCTTATCATAAGGTTACAATTTCTGTACAACAACATTTATCAAATCAGAAAGCTCAATTAACTGAAGAAGAAATGTCAGGCTCTAGAACATATAAAGCTGGTATGGAATTTATCGATAAGTATCATGATTTTGATAATTGGTTCTTGCAGGTTGAATGTTTTGATCCACATGAACCATACTATGTTCCTGATAAGTATCGTAAGCTATACCAGTTAGCTGATAACGTTTTATTAAACTGGCCAGCCTATACTGAAATTGTTGATGAAAATATCGACTTATTAGCTTTAAGAAGAGAATATGCAGCTTTAATCACAATGTGTGATTATCATCTAGGATTAGTATTAGATCAGATGGACAAGTACAACATGTGGGAAGATACTATGTTGATCGTCAATACTGACCATGGCTTCTTATTAGGTGAGCATGATTACTTAGGTAAGACAATCTGGCCTATGTATCAAGAGATGATCCATACTCCTTGTTTCATCCATGTTCCAGGTGTAGAACCTAGAAGAGTTGAACATTTAGCTGCAACAATCGATATCGCTCCTACTTTATTAGATTTCTTTGGCTTAGAAATTCCAGAAAACATGGAAGGAAGATCATTATTAAAGGCAGTAAGAGATGATGAAAAGATTCATGATTACGTGCTATTTGGTGCTCATGGTGGACATACTTGTATCACTGATGGCGATTATGTATTTATGAAATCAAGTGCAACAAAGGAAAACAAGCCATTTGTGGAATGTACATTAATGCCTACTTATCAAAGAGTATTCTTCACAAGAGAACAGTTAGAAATCGCTAAGTTAATGCCTGGTGATAAGTTCTCTAATGGTTATCCATATTTGAAGGTTGGTGGAACTCCAGCAGCTAACCAATCACATAGATGGGGAGATTTACTATTTGATGTTAGAGATGGTGATGATGAGATTTCTGATGAGGCTATTGAAAGCAGATTAAAAGAAAATCTAGTTAGAATTCTTAAGGAGATCGATGCTCCAAGTGAAGAATTCGAAAGAATGGGTTTATAATAGTTTAGCCAAAAGGTTAAATGTTATTAAATGATTATTATAAAGCGGAAGTATGCATAAGCGCATTATTCGGGATTCTAAATAATTCGGGGGTCGGCCTATAACAACGGTGTGGGTGAGGCTATTACAACAGGTGTTGGTTTAGCTATAACACAAGTGTGGGTTTATTATGACAACCAGTGTGGGTCCCAACAACAGAAAGATGAAGAACTGCGATCAAAAATCGTAGTTCTTTTTCATTAGGATCAACCCAATCCTAGACCCAATCATGGGTCGTCGGGGCTCAACCGAAATAAGTCAAATAATATATTCGATTATCGGTATCGCCCTATCAGCTGTAATAGAATCAAAAGGCTTTAGTCAAGGGTAAATACACGCTAAAAGCGCCCTTGACAAAGACCTTATTGATTTATTTTCTGTTATTTGGCGATACACGAAATAATCGAATATATTCAGATAGTATATTAAGCAGAATTAATACCCACACCAGGTTTATAGGACGACCAACACCGCTGTTATAGGTTGACCCACATCTGCTTATAGCTTTTACAAGACCCACCCTTTTGTCATAGGTGTATCCCCACCCCACGATTATTTATATACCTCATTATTCCGCTTTTTTAAAAAATTACTTTTATCTATTTTAGTTTATTCATTTTGTTTGATTTTATGCAGTATAGAATAGATAATATTACTATAAATTTTTGAGGTGAATTATGTTTGAAAGTTTTCGTATCGCATTAACAGCTATTTTACCATTAACGACTATCATCTTTTTAGGTGTATACGCTAAAAGTAAAGGCTATGTTTCAGATAAATCTTTAACAGAGTTTAATAAGATTGTCTTTACATTCTGCTTATCATTAAACTTGTTCCAGAACGTATCTGGCTGTGACTTATCTGAAGCTATTAATCCTGTAGCTATTGTCTACGCTATAGCTTTTATCATTATTTCTATTATCGTAGCTATGTTCTTATTATCAAAGACAAGCTTACCAAAAAAACAACAAGGGGTAATTGCCCAAGCTGTTTTCCGTTCTAACTTCGTTATCTTAGGATTACCAATTGTAGAGAGTTTATTTGGAGCAGATAATGTAGGTGCTACAAGCATTATGATTGCCGCAATTGTTCCTGTATTAAATATTAGTGCAGTACTAGTTTTACAATATTATTCAGATGCTAAGGGCGATATTAAGACAAGCATTATCAATATTTTAAAGAATCCATTAATCATCGGTGCTTTATGTGGTTTAGTATTCTTACTAACTGGTATAAAGGTTCCGAAGATTGTTGATGAATGCATTCATATGGTTACTAAGATGACTACTCCTCTTGCTTTATTTATCTTAGGTGGTACTTTCAAGTTCCAGGCTATAAAGGGTAATTTAAAGAAGATTATCACTGCTGATTTAATTAGATTAGTTGTTGTTCCTTTAATCGGTTTAACTGGGGCAATTATTCTAGGAATCAGAGGAGTAGAATTAGCGACATTAATGATTTTATTCGGTGGTCCAGTAGCAGTAGCTAGCTATCCAATGGCTGTTCAGATGGGCTTAGATGGCGATTTAGCAGCTCAATTAGTACTTACTTCAACTATCTTAGTACTATTCACATTATTCTGTTTTATCGTTGGTTTATCAAGCTTTGGTTTTTTAGGAGTGTAGTTTTATGAAAGAAAAAGTTGTTACTAGAAATGATGGAAATGTTTATGTTCCATATTCACAAAGAACTGGTAAGGAATCAGTTGTTTACTTTACTAGAGATTTATCAGATGAAGGATTAATGAAGATTTTCGATAAGGTTAAAGATAATCTTAAAGGAAATGTAGCTATCAAGTTACATACTGGTGAAAAGAATGGACCTAATATTATTCCTAGAGGATGGGTTAGAAGATTAGTTTCTGAAGGATTACCTGAAGCAACAATTGTGGAAACTAATACATATTATGCTGGGGATAGATATACAACAAAGAAACATTTAGAGACTTTAAAGGTTAATGGATGGACTTTCTGCCCAGTTGATATTGTTGATTCAGTTGGTACTAAAATGTTGCCAATTAAAGATGGTAAGTGGTTTACTGAAATGTCAGTAGGTGCTAATTTAACTAACTATGATTCTTTATTGACATTAACTCACTTTAAAGGGCATGATCAAGGTGGTTTTGGTGGTTCTAATAAAAATATTGGAATTGGCTGTGCTGATGGCAGAATTGGCAAAGCTATGATTCATACTACTCCTGGTAGTGAAGATATGTGGGATATCGCACTAGAAGAGTTTATGGAAAGAATGACTGAAAGCACTAAATCAGTTGTTGATTATTTTGGTGAAAAGGTTGTTTATATCAACATCATGAGAAATATGTCAGTTTCTTGTGATTGCGAAGGATTAAGAGCTGAACCAGTAGTTACACCAGATGTTGGTATCTTAGCTAGTACAGATATATTAGCTTTAGATCAGGCTTGTATCGATTTAATCTGGGCTTTACCTGAGCAAAGCAATAGCGATTTTAAGGAAAGAGTTTTATCAAGACATGGTTTACGTCAATTAACATACATGAAGGAATTAGGTATGGGAAATGATAAGTATGCTTTAGTTGATATTAATACTAATACTGTAATCGACGCTAAAAAGGCTGTAGAAGGTATTAGTGGTGGCTTTGTACCAGATAAGTACAATAAGATTAAATATTAAACATTACTATATATAAAGGCTCTTTTCAAGTTAATAGTTGAAACAGTCCAAAAAAAGAGCCATAGTTAAGCATTTGTATATCATATAATTTCTTCACAGCGGAGGAAAACAGTATGATAAACAGAGAATTTTTACAGAATCTAACACCAGCAGAAAT
>JAZRWC010000010.1:0-16309 GCA_045599505.1 Erysipelotrichaceae bacterium
CGATAAAGAGCTACTTAACAGTGATATATGTAAGATTCCCATGCCAATTGACTTATATGAGGCATATGGAGAACACCACTATGGTATTTTTAGTTCATGTGACTAATTAATATCAACTATTAACTTGAAAAGAGCCTATATTTATATGACCATATTCTAATATATTTTCATACGCGTTAAAATAGAACAATCCATCACCAAATGCCGTTTTATCTAACGTCGTGAATCCAAATATTGGACATGGAGTTTTATCTTTATCAAAAAAGATTCCAAAGCTAAAACTAACTTCACCTACTATACCAAATGGTGTTGTTTTATTTTTTGGAGAAGACAAGTAGCTGTCATACAATTTGTAAGCATCATATCCCAATAGATTAATATTATTGTTATATTTTAATACTTGCCTAGTATATCCGTCATACATAAACTTATCGACTAAAAAACATGTCCTGTGGTTGTTGTCCCTTTAATCGAACTATTATTATTTATTCCAAAATACAACAATATTACTATGATTATGATTTTATTATTTGTCTTTTATTTAGTTTTTTCATCTTATCTAAACTGATTATTTTCTATGCTCAATTTTTATTCGGTAAATCCATTCCATACTGGTTTACCAGCATATTGCTTTATTTCAGTTTTATTAGTTAAAGCCTCATATCCAGCTAATGCTAGAGCTTCCATTTCAACTTCATCTGGATATACAACTATAGGAGCTATGAAACTACACTTTCTTGTTATTGTTTCAACGATATCGTTGAATCTTACTAATCCACCTGTAAGTATTATTTTATCTACATTTCCTTCAAGTACACTGCCAAAAGAGCCGATGGCTTTAATCACATTATAGATTAATCCATTCCATACTCTAACAGCTTTAGGATCATTTTCTTCAACTAATTTATGAATTGCATCTGAATCGTTTGTTCCCATTAAACTAGTAAAACCACCTGTTCTAGAGAATAATTTTTTTACTTCTTCTATATCTTTATCTTTTATATAGTCTAATAACTCAATTGCTGGTAAGGCTCCTGTTCTACTAGGAGTATAGCTTCCTTCTCCACCTGTACCATCAGTAGCATCGATCATCTTTCCATGGTTATGGCAGCTTACTGTTACACCACCATCAATATGAGCTACAATAAAATTACAATCCTCATACTTCTTTCCCATTTTATTGGCTTCTAACTTAGCTGTTCCTCTAGCATTCAATGCATGAACATGGCATTTACGATAGATTCCTGATACACCTGTCATTCTTGCTTCATCACTTAATTCATCAACACAAATCATATCAGCAGTTAACTTCAAGCATCCTTCTTTACCGTTTAGTTTATCTGCTAATTGGATACCTAAAGCACTTGGATGTGATGAATTGCCTTTATTAGCTATTACATCTTTTAGTAGTAGTTCATCTACTTCATATACACCTGCTTCTACGCTATAGCATCCACCACCTCTACCAACAATGGCATCTACCTCATTTAAGTTGATGTTATTCTCTCTAATAAATTGATTAATTGTATCTAAACGATATGGTAATTGATCGTTGATCGTTGGATATTTTAATAGTTCATCTGAAGGATGAAATACATTTACCTTAAATAAACAGTTATCATTTTCAAACATTGCTAATTTAGTAGATGTTGATCCAGGATTAATTACGAATATCTTATAAATCTTTTCCATATAAACCACCTTTAAAAAGGTTTAGCTTTTTATTCGCTAAACCTTTAATCCTTCTAATATTTCTGGCTCTTTGCCAAATAATAATTTTTGTAATTCAAGATGTCTGAAACATCCTTAATTACCTTAACAAATTCAGGAACATCAACTTCTTGGTTTTCATGAGTTACCTGAACTGATAATAAGGCTTTAGTTGTGTCAAAATCAAAAATGTCTAACTTATAGAATAAATCTCCTGATAAGAAAGAATATCTCTCTTTATCGATAACATGTAATGAATTATCAATTTCACTACCATATTCCTGATACTGTCTTTCAGAAATGATTCTATCCTTCTTAATTCTAGTATTAGCTGTTAACATATTAGCTTCAGCATAGTAATATAAAACACTACCATCCTTTTCTCTTCTTCTGATTCTTCTTTCAGTACCAGAAGCACTCTTTAAGAAATGCTGAATAATATGAGTATGGTTATATGAAACTTCCTTAATCTTTTCTAACATTTCATCATCTACTTCTACTAAGTACTTCTTAAATACTTCAACTGGCTTATCCTGTCCTAAGTAAGTAAATACTGCTTGAATTGCCTGTCTCATCTTCACTTCAAAGTCAGCTTCATTATTGATGATTACTCTATTTGGATGATCCTTCCAACTATCTAAAATAGTATCGTCTACTGCTCTAGCAGCATCAATACCTTCATATCTAGCTTCATTATTTGATAATGTATAAGCTTCTTCAGCTCCTTTAGCACTAGTAGTTAAATGAAGAACTAAATCATATTGATTTGTTACTTCTTCTTCAGTTTTACCAAATTCAGCTAATAATGTTTCGAATTCACTAGGAGTTACATAGCCTCTATCATCTAGGATACCTCTATCGATAAAGATTAAAACATTATCACCTTTAATATTTTGAGCCGCCTGATAGAATAGTTCTTCCTTTTTTAGCTGTAAACCAATAACATACTTTTGGAATTCATACATGCCCATTGTTGCTGGTGAAACACCACCTGTAATTAAATCAGTTGCTGCTTCGTGATCAATGAATACTCTATATCCTCTTTCTTCAAAGATTTCCTGTACTCTTGTCATAAATGTTGTCTTACCTGAGCAAGGACCGCCTGTACATACAATTCTCTTAATATTCTTCATAATCTTATCCTCGAATTAACTATTACATTACATCTAAATCGCCAGGAGTATATCCTGCTTCTTCGATAATTTCATAAATATCAGCAACCGACATATTAGTATCAATGATGATTTCTTTTCTTGAAACATTAGCGCTTACTACTGTTTCATCATCTTCTGCTTCTAATACCTGCTTAATCTTCATTGCACATTTATTGCACTTCATGTCTTCAATAGAAATCTTATAAGTAACCATAACAATTAATCCCTTTCTACTAATAATACTACTGCCTGAGCCATAGCGCCTTCACCTCTACCAACAAATCCCATCTTTTCTCCACGTGTTGCCTTAACATTGATATTTGAAGGATCAGTATGTAGAGTTTTAGCTATATTATCTCTCATTACTAGTTTATAATCAGCCATCTTAGGTTTTTCAATTAAAATAGTTGAATCAACATTGCCGATCTTATAGCCTCTTTCATCCATCATCTTATATGTTTCTTCTAGTAGCCTCATCGAATTAATTCCTTTGTATTTAGGATCCGTATCTGGAAAATGCATTCCAATATCCCCTAATCCTAAAGCACCAATAATAGCCTCAATAATTGCGTGTAGTAAAACATCTGCATCAGAATGACCTAAAAGCCCTTTTTCATAAGGGATTTTAACACCACCGATTATCAAATCTCTTCCTTCTACCAGCTGATGAATATCTGTTGATTGACCTATTCTCATAACAAAAACCTCATAGTCTCATTTTACCATAATTTAGTGATTTTTATCACCAATGTGGTAAAATATAAGCATGAATGAAGTACTAGTAATTGGAAATACATATCAAAGCGAGATTATTTCTATCAAGGAATCTTTATCCGCTAATAAATCATTTAATAGTCATATATATGACTTTTTAACTGGTGGAGACTATACCGTTGCCTATAATCTAGCTGTATTAGGTGTTAATACCTATTTCATTACACGCCTAGGTTTTGATCAGCAGGCAAATAGTTTATTCCAGAAGTTTGATGATGTTAATGGT
Source organism: Erysipelotrichaceae bacterium (assembly GCA_045599505.1). Lineage (GTDB taxonomy): Bacteria > Bacillota_I > Bacilli_A > Erysipelotrichales > Erysipelotrichaceae > UBA1783. The sequence continues at coordinate 3,865 of JAZRWC010000010.1, forward strand.
ATGCTATATTCAAATAATAGACTTTTATCATATACACCTAAAAAGGTTTATATCGTAGATGATAAAAACGTAACTACATCATTTGGAGATATTCCATTTGATTGTAACCCTGATATTACTGATGGATTACCATCAGAATATTTCACAAACAGAGATTACGCAATTGTGAATATCATCAACAGTAACTACTTAGCTGCTATCTTACACTACTATCCAGAAATAAGATATATTTGCAACAACAATATACCTTCTGATGATTTATTAGATAAGATAGAAGGAATAATATTAGATGTTGATTATGTTAATCAGATTATCTATCGCGAAGTAGACTATGTGGACTTAGCTAAGGAGCTAATTTCAAAAGGTGTAAAGTATGTCATCATTACTAACAAAGGTAAAGGTGTGCATGTTTATGTAGAGGGGCAAAATAACTACATCGACAAAGAGAATGCTGGAGATATGACAATAGGTACTCACGAAGCTTTCGTCAGTATGTTTGTTGCTTGTCTATCAAATGGCATGAACTTTTCAGAAAGCTTAACATATGGATTAAATTTATCCAATGATATGTCTTTCGAGGAGTCAATCGATCTCATCAGATAGAATTATCTGACAATAGGAAATTAGGAGGGTAAAAATGAGTTCATTTAAGGATTTAAGAATCGTTGATAATTTTTATCAAACTTCTTCATTCTTCCCAATGCCAACTGTATGTATTTCATCAGTTAATCCGGATGGCAGTTTAAATATTGGTTCATATTCATTATGTTTCCCATATTACATCGCTGGTAAATCTAGATATGCAATGGTATTAGAATGTCGTAACACTTCAAACACTTGCCAAAACGTCATGAGAACTGGTAAGTGCGCAATTAATTTTATTACTGATTCTAAAGAAAACTTTAAGGAAGCTGTTAGATTAGGTTTCCCTGGACCATCAAATGAAAAGATGGGTGATTTAAAGTTTGCAATGGAACCAGGTCAAGCTGATCCAACAGATCCAAATAGACCTACTGTTATCAAGGATGCATATCAGGTATTTGAATGTACTTGGGCAAGAGAACTTGAAGGAGCAGATAAGTTTAATGTTGAAGATATCGATGATGGACATCCTGGTCCATACAACGATTTCAATGGTATCACTTCAAAATATGGTGCTCACTTAATCTTATATATCGATAAGATTTTAATGAAGGAAAAATACTATAATGCCATTGTTAATGGTGTTACAGCTAATGACTTCCCACCTGTACCAGTTGACTATGGATATAGAGATTCAACTAACTTCTGGTATACAAAGTTCCCAAGAGGCTTAGAATATGCAAAGCCAATTGCTGAACCAATTCCTGCACCTAAGGAGGTTGATTTAGGATCTATCAGATTCGCTGCAGACAGATGCGATGATAAGATTAAATTTACAGATGATGCTTTACAGAACTTTGTTAAGGTTCCTCGTCCTTTCTTAAAGACTGTATTAAATGGTTGTATCGAATGGGCTAAGGAAAATAATGTTACATTAATTACTAATGAACATGTAAAGATCATTAATGATAAGCGTAACGCTGAGAAGCAAGCTAAAAAGAAGTAAATTAAAAATCTACTTGTGAGAATACTCTTACAAGTAGATTTTCTTTTTTAGTGACCTTTCATTTCAATCTTTCCATCAAGATACTTGAAGAATCTTACCTGGAAAGGTATACAAATCAAGAATGTAATTAAATCTGACAAAGATTGAGCAGCTACTACTCCATTAGCCATAAGAATCTTTGGTAGAACTAAGATAATTGGAACAAATACAATACCTTGTCTTAAGCTAGCTAAAAGTGAAGCCTGCTTAGCAAATCCTAATACCTGATACATCTGATTAACAAATGTTGAATATGATAATAATGGTAATACGATACATCCACATCTCAAACCAAATTTAGCTAATTCAGCAGCTTCAACACTACCCTTTAAGAATAGTGATACTGCTTTATCAGGGAATACTAATAATACAAAGATAAAGATAAAACAAATTACAGTTCCATAAGCAGTAGCGAATGTGAATGACTGCTTAACTCTATCCTTTTTATCAGCACCGAAGTTATAACCAGCAACTGGCTGGAATGCCTGACCTACACCTAAGACAATCTGTCTTACTAACATGTAAATCTTGTTAGATGCTGTAACTGCTGCAACTGTAACATCGCCAAATGTCTTAGCAATATTATTTAATAGTGCACCTGAGAATGAAGCCATCATCTGTCTGAAGATTGTTGGAGCACCAACAATAATAATCTCTGAGTAAGTATTGAACTTCTTTGATATATATGTTGGAGATAACTTACTTGAAGTCTTTCCTCTTAAGAACATGCTTAATAAGATTAATAAGCTACATGTTTGAGAAATTACAGTAGCTAACGCTGCACCAGCAACACCCATATTTAATGTATTAATAAATAATGGGTCTAAAGCAATATTGATAATACCACCTGAGCATAAACCAATCATAGCCGCAAATGCTTGTCCTTCACTTCTGATTAAACAGTTTATAACATATGCACTACACATAACTGGAGCAGCCATAATAATATATCTGCCATAATTAACACAGTTCTGAAGCATGCTATCAGTAGATCCTAATAGCTTCATTAATCCTTCTGTGTTTGGTAAACCTACAATAATAATTACTAAGCCAACACAAATTGCTCCTGCAATAGCACTTGATGCATACACATTACAAGCTTCTTTATCTTGCTGTCCTAATTTTCTAGAAATCAAAGCGCCAGCACCCATTCCTAAGCCATAACCCATAGCCTGAATAATAGTCTGTAAAGAATATACAATACCAATAGCTCCAGTAGCAGCTATACCTAACTGTGATACGAAATATGCATCAGCAGTATTATAAATAGTTGTTACTAATTGAGATAAAATAGTTGGAACTGATAAAGAAATTATTAAAGATGGAATTGGAGTATTAACCATCTGATTATACTTGTCATTACTTGCCATAATAAAAACCTCCGCCAACTATTATAGCACACCATAATAGAAGCTAGAGGCTTATTCTTTATATTCTTCGATTTGCTTAATTAGATACCAGTTGATTCCATTGTCACTACCTATATACTTAATCTTAAAATTTTCGTATATTACTATTTTATTTAATTCTCTATCTTCCCCGAATATATTATCAATTGTATCTGTAAATTTTGCTCTTTTCCAAATAAACGGAACTCTATATCCATTACTATTTAATAGTTCTTTTCTTTCATTACTGTCATCAATAGCCTCATTTAAATCAGCTAAGCCATTACAATATATAGTTGCATAAGGATATTCTACTAAATCTTTTTCAGTATTATTAGGTAAATCAATATAGCAAAATGCATATGGTTGTTCATCACCAAAGAACATAGAAACCCTATTATTAGATAAATCTACACCACGTTCATAATACATATACTCTCTAATAACATCAAAAATTGGATCAAATATATCTATCATCCAACAATCACTGTTGATCCTAATTCCTTGATTAAAATCTCCGACTATACCATAATGATTATCTGGATAATAAATAACAAAACCAAATTCTACTGCTAGCATAGCAGGAATTTCATGTTTAATATATTCTTTTTGTAAAATCAAATCCATTTGTTCTTTTATCAACTTTGAGTATTTGTTATTTACAATCCAGGTATTTTTCCCAGTTAATATATTAATCCCATCGTGTTCATCTATTATTTTAATAAAATTCCCAAACGCAAAAGAATAAATAATAAATCCAACTATAATAAGTATTTGTATTTTACCTAATGTTTTTATCATATCCAGATATCCAACCAAATAACTTTGAATCTTTTCCGGTATAAAAATAGCCATTACTGCTGCTAGTTATATAAATTTTGCCACCTACTGCCTGATTACCATGTGGATCACAAAATATAACAGTATTTGTTGTATTTGAAACATTTATACCAACAACTGCTATTACATGATTCATTCCACCAGCCTCATTAACTGGTTTAAACCATGCTGTAGAAAACTGTCCATTACTAATCATTGTTTGTATTTCATTAAATCCCATGTAACCAGAATATACATAAGTATCACAATTCATATAGTTATGATGACTAATGTAGTTTTCTAATTCTGAATGAGTTACACCTCCTGTAACTGTAATATGACAATAATTATTTATAGCAGTTGCTAATGTATTCCAAGACCCATAACTATTATTATTACGATTTTTAATAATGTTAAAAACTGTCATTGGAACGCAATACGTCATTGCAGAAGAGTCAACGACATATGTAGTCCAATTGCAAATAGTAATTATACCAGCAGCAGGGCTTATTCCATCGTTTAATAGTCCATAATTATAAACTTCGCCGTCATAATCATAAGCGATTACATCTTCACCATTAGAAAAATAATCAATAACTACTTCTCCAATTTTACCATATATACGATTTTGATATGCAAATAGTGAAGCAGGATTACTTTCATCACTATCATTTAATAAGCGTGTGAATTTATCTACTAATTGAGCTGTTCTTGCTCCACCAAAGCTACCATCATCTTCTTTATATATTTCAATAACCGAGTCCATTAAATTTCCTATATAGATTGGGTAATAAACTCGCTCAAATTCAGCTCCAAATAGATATAATCCTTGTCCAATTGTATAAATGTTGTTACTTTCGTTCTTTTCAAAGAATGCGCTAAAATTCTCTACTATAAACTGATCAAATTGTTCAGTATTCTTAGTAATAACATATGGCTTATTTTCTTTAGCTTTAACTAAGATTGCATTGTTGACTAATAAAAGAAGAATAGTCAAAAATAGTATTACTGCTTTTTTCATAGAACTATCCTTTCTTAAAATGCCTAGATACTCATAACAATTTATCTAGGCATTAATATACTACTATTTTAACGATTGAATTTATATAGTAATCTTACATTACCATTAATTCTTCCACCTTCATCAACTACTAACGATTGACAAGTGATATCACCCACAATGTTACCAGTATTTCTGATGATGACTGAATTTTCAGCAACAATACTTCCAAATATATTGCCACTTATTTCGATGTTCTTACATTTAACATCACCGGTTATTGTGGAATCTTTCTTAACCATTCCGTCATAGAATAAATTAACGTTTCCTTTAATTGATGCATAATCTCTAAGAATCAAATCACGAGATTTTACTTCTCCATTTACTAAACCATAAATACTAGTAAAGTTTTCTACATCAAGGTTACCATTAACTACTCCAAATACTTCAATAGAAGCTAATGTTGTTATATTACCTTCAATTGTTGTATCTTTTCTGATAACAGTGTTGTTTGGATCGCTGTAATCAATGAAATCAATCATAATTAAGCCTTAATGAACTGTGCTACATCTAATACAAAGATTGTAGCTCCACCAACCTTAACTTCTACTGGATAAGAGGCAATCTGGTTCATATTGAAAGCTGCTGTTGCAGGAACAATTTCAGTTCTCTTCTTAGCTTCTTCCTTGATTAATTCAATAGCTTCATCAACCTTTTCATCATCTGTACCACAAATTAATGTTGTATTTCCAGCTCTTAAGAATCCACCAGTTGTTGATAATCTAGTAACCATAAAGCCGTGTTCTGTTAAGTTAGCGTTTACTGCTGCGCTATCATCATTTGATACGATTGCGATAATAAGTTTCATGTTCTTTTCCTCCTAAACATTAAATCTGATAAACATTATGTCACCATCCTGGCAAACATAATCTTTTCCTTCAACTCTCAATTTACCAGCTTCCTTTAAAGCTAGTTCTGTCTTATACTGCATTAAATCAGTATAGCTATAAACTTCTGCTCTGATGAATCCCTTCTTGAAATCTGTATGGATAACACCAGCACAATCAGGAGCTTTCATTCCCTTTGTGAATGTCCATGCTCTAACTTCATCTGTACCTACAGTGAAGAAAGTACATAAATCTAATAAAGCGTAAGTCTTCATGATGATTTCATCAAGACCGCTTCTTTCTAAACCGATATCAGCTAAGAACATTTGTTTTCCTTCCTCATCTAATTGAGAAATTTCTTCTTCTAGCTGAGCTGTGATACCGATTACCTGATTATTTTCTTTTGCAGCGTGTTCCTTAACTTGATTATAATATTTGCAATTATCTAAATCAACTACATCATCCTCGCTGACATTTGCGACATATATTACAGGCTTAGCTGTTAATAACTGATAATTCTTGATGAATTCAGCTTCTTCAGAATTGAAGTCTAGTGATCTAACCATCTTACCTTCCTCTAAAGCTGTTCTTACTCTCTTTAACATTTCATATTCAGCTACTGCATCCTTCTCTTTAGTAGTAAGAACTTTTCTTTCAATCTTACTAATACGATTATTTACAGTTTCTAAATCAGCTAAAGCTAATTCAAGATTAACAATTTCTATATCTCTAACAGGATCAACACTATTTTCAACATGCACGATGTTGTTGTTATCAAAACATCTAACTACATGAACGATAGCATCACAAGTTCTAATGTTGCCTAAAAACTGGTTTCCTAAACCTTCACCTTTGCTTGCTCCCTTTACTAGTCCAGCAATATCAGTAAATTCAAATGTTGTTCTGATAGTCTTTCTTGGATTGAACATAGCTGATAATTTATCAACTCTCTCATCAGGAACTTCTACAGTCTTAACATTTGGTTTGATAGTAGCGAAAGGATAGTTTGCTGCTTCTACCTGTGATTTTGTGATTGCGTTAAATAATGTAGACTTACCTACATTTGGTAGGCCTACGATTCCGGCTGTTAATGGCATAATACTTCACTCCTTATTCTGTTTCTGGAATAACTCTCTTTAGTTTCTTTTCAAATTCGCTTCTTGGCATTAATACACTAGTACCACAGCCTAAGCATTTAATTCTTATATCTGCACCCATTCTTATAATTCGCCATTGTTTTGATTTATGACATGGATGCTCTTTTTTCATTTCTACTATATCGTCTAATTTATATTCCATAATTATTTCCTTAAAATTATATCACTGTCCAAAATGATTGTCACCGGACCATCATTGAGTAGAGATACCTTCATATCTGCTTGGAAAATACCTTCTTTTATTATTAAACCACTTTCTGCTAAGTATTTATCAAACAGCTTATAAAGCTCATTTGCTCTTTCAGGTCTTGCCGCGTTAGTAAATGAAGGTCTTCTGCCATGAGAAGCGTCTGCGTATAAAGTAAATTGAGAAACAGATAATATCTCTCCAGAAATATCTTGAATAGATAAGTTCATCTTTTGATTCTCATCTTCATTGATTCTAAGTTCTAAAGTCTTTTTAGCCATCTGTTTAACGATGTCTTCATTATCTTCTACACTTATTCCAACTAATAGTAAATAGCCTTGTCCAATTTCTGAAATAAGATTACCATCAACTGTTACTGAAGCGTTTTTTACTCTTTGAATAACTACTCTCATGTCATTTCCTCACACCTATATTTTACAACAAAACCCTACCAACTTCTATATTTAGTGGTTTTAGACAAATTAGGTCCAGATAATCTGGACCTAACAATTAATACTTCATTACCTTTTTAACTACAGCTGATCCAATCTTATATAATGGACCTTCTAATTCTTTTCTTGCATTCTTTAATTGATTTCTAATATCAATATGTTGTGGACAATGACTTTCACATTTACCACATTCGATACAGTTAGATGCACTAGTGGCATCCTTTCTTAATACTGTACACATAAAGTATTCACTAAAGGCAGCCATCTTTCCATCAGCATATCTCTTATTATATGCACTGAATGTACCAGGAATATCAACACCCTTTGGACAAGGCATGCAATATCTGCAGCCAGTACAGCCAACTTTCATTTTTTCATTGATGGCTTCAATGATATTAGAGATCAATTTATTATCAGCTTCACTAAAACTATTTACTTCTGCCTTTGATGCACTTTCAACATTCTGTTTTACCATCTCTAGTGAGTTCATACCAGATAAAACTACTGTTACTTCTGGCTGATTCCATAACCAATTAAATGCCCAATCTGCAGCAGTTCTTTCACTAGGGTATTCTTCAATAAGCTTTTTAGCTTTTGGAGGTAAATTAGCTACTAGCTTACCGCCTCTTAGTGGTTCCATAATAACTACTGGAATACCTTTTGAATTAGCATAGTTTAGTCCAGTTCTTCCTGCTTGAGAGTTTTCATCTAAATAGTTGTATTGAATCTGGCAGAAATCCCAATCATACATGTCGATTAGTTTACAGAAAGTATCACTATTACCATGGTATGAGAAACCAACCTGTCTGATACTTCCTTCTTTTTTCTTTTCTTCTAACCATTGTTCGATTCCTAAAGCCTTTAATCTTTCCCATGTCTTATCATCAGTAAGCATATGCATTAAATAGTAATCAACATGGTCTGTCTTTAATCTTCTTAACTCTTCATTGAATAGTTTTTCCATACCTTCCTTACTCTTAATTAAATAATGAGGAAGTTTTGTAGCGATATTAACCTTATCTCTAATATTGTTTCTAGCTAATATTTCTCCAAGAGCAGCTTCACTTCCTGGATAGATATAAGCAGTATCAAAATAGTTAACACCTGCATTATACGCTTCTAATAGTTCCTTTTCTGTCTTATCAATATCTGGCTTACCACCTTTTGATGTAAATCTCATACATCCATAACCTAGAATTGAAAGTTTATTGCCATATTTGTCTGTTCTATATTGCATAAATTATTACCTCGTCTACTTACTATACTTTATCATATTTCAATATTTAATATCATTATATTAACCCTGCTTTTTCTAAATGGTATAATATAGTAGCGAGGTAAATAGAATGAACGAACCATTAGCTATCAAGCTTAGACCTACTTGTTTAGATGAAGTTTTTGGTCAAAAGCACTTAATTGGAGAAGGAATGTTACTAAAAAAATGCGTTGAACAACAACGTCTTTTCTCTATGATTTTCTATGGCAATCCAGGTTGTGGTAAAACAACATTAGCTTACGCATTAGCTAATGAACTTCATTTACCTTATCGTTTCTTCAGTGCTGTTACTGGCAATAAAAAGGACTTAACAACTATATTTGAAGAAGCAAAATTAGCTGATGGCTTAGTTGTTATAGTTGATGAAATTCATCGTTTAAATAAAGATAAACAGGATTTATTATTGCCTCATATTGAATCAGGATTAATTACAGTTATTGGTGCAACAACATCTAATCCTTTCTTCGCTATAAATCCAGCGGTAAGAAGTAGATGTCAATTATTGGAAGTAAAACCTTTAACAAATGATGATGTTAAACAAGCTATTAAATTCGCCTTGAATTCACCTAAAGGATATAACAGCAAAATTGATATTAGTGATACTGCTTTATCAATTATCGCTAATCATGCAAATGGTGATTTAAGATATGCCTATAATCTTTTAGAAATATGTGCTGTTGGCAGTAATGATAACTATATTGATGAAGACTTAGTTACTAAATATTCTCCAGTAGCTAATATGAACTTTGATCATGATGAAGATGGACATTATGATGCTGTTAGTGCATTCCAAAAATCTATCAGAGGTTCTGATGTTAACGCATCTTTATATTATTTAGCCCGATTAGCTATGGCTAATGATATGGACTCCATTGAAAGAAGATTATTAGTTATTGCTTATGAAGATATTGGTTTAGCTAATCCAGCTGCTTGTGCTAGAACTATTAACGCAATTGATGCTGCTAAAAGAGTTGGCTTCCCTGAAGCTTTAATACCATTAGGTGTAGCTGTTATCGACTTAGCTTTATCAAGCAAGAGTAGAAGTGGAGTTGACGCAATTCATAGTGCTTATGCAGAAGCATCCAACAGCCCACATCCAGTTCCTGAATATTTGAGATTAAATCCTGTTGGTTTAGCTGATAATGAGAAATATGACTATGGGGCTAAAAACAAATGGCATAGAATTCAATACTTACCCGACGAAATCAAGGATATGCAATTCTATAAACCAAATACTAATAGCGCCTATGAAAAAGCATTAGCTGCTAACTATGAAATTCTAAAAAAATACTATCGTACAAATAAATTGAGCACATTATAAAATGTGCTTTTTTAATAAAAAAATCCCGGTATTTCTACCGAGACTTATACTTTTATCTATTTGGATCGTAAATGATCTTAAGACGTCTATTGTTTCCTTCACCTTCAGATTCTGTTCTTACATGAGGGAATGAAGATAAGTATTGATGAATAACCTTTCTTTCATCATTGCTCATCTGTCCTAATCTTGCTGAAACCTTTGTCTTAACAACAGTTCTAGCAATCTTACCAACCATACTCTTTAATTTAGCATAACGTTCTTCCTTATAATTGTTTACATCAATTAATAAGTTAACGTGTCTTCTAAATTCTGCACTAGCTGCTGCCTTAACTACGTTAGTGATAGCTGCTAATGTCTGACCAGCCTTACCAATTAGAATCGCATTATTTTCAGCATTTAAGTTAACTGAGAATCCTTCTTCCCTAGATTCAACTGTAATTTCACACTGCATACCAATATTTGCGAAATAATTTGATAAGTAATTCTTAATGAACTCTGTAATATCATTTAATGCATAAGCTTCAATAATAGCCTTAGCACCAATTCCAAATAATCCACCAGCTTTTTCTTCTAATACGTAATAAGTTAATTCTTCCTTAGTTACGCCTTTAGCTTCACAAGCCTTCTTGATAGCTTCTTCTAAGTTCTTAGCTTCAAACTTAGTCATTGTTCACATACCTCCACTGGATATATACAGTCTTTAATGTGTTTACTGATGAACTTACTAACCAATATAAGCTCATAGCTACTGGCCATCTGATAGCGACAACGATAACCATTACTAACATACTGTATACCATGATGTTTGCTTGAGAATTATTTGTAGCTGTATCCTTATATTCTCTATATCCCTTAGCACTCTTACGCTTCTTAGTTGCTAACCACTGTGGAACCTTTGTTGATAAGAACTGTGATACTGCCATTAATACGAAGATTAATACTAATGGCCATCCCTGACCAATGTTCTTAATAGCATCTAATGGAGTTGTTGTTAAAGGTAAACCTGCTACCAAACCATTACATACTGCATCAGCTCTCTGTACTGCATAGTACATAGCGAATAACATAGGCATCTGTAAGAATGGAACTAATAATGATCCCATTGGATTAATTCCATGCTTATTGTATAATCTCTGCATTTCCTGAGCCTGCTGCATTCTTGACTGTTCGTCATCTCTTCCTTCATACTTAGCCTGAATTCTCTGCATTTCTGGCTGAATTAACTGCATCTTCTGAGTAGATACTGTTGACTTAATAGACATTGGAAGAATTAATGCGTTGTATAAAACTGTTGTTAATACAACACCAAGAACACTGCTTCCTGTGAAACCACCGATTAGGTTTACACACTGTGCTAATGGATATACTAAGATAGCTGTAAATACACTCTCGTGCATCATATCCTTAAAGCTTGTTGTTAAATAAATAATCTTTTCTGGTAATGTATAGCCGTTAGCATCTACATTTCTCTGACATCCTGTTAAAACAGCTACCACTAAGATTAACATGATAACCATTAAACTCTTCTTGTTTAGATGTTTTTTCATTATACAAATTCTCCTTTTAATAAGTTTGTCCTTGTTTATTATAAACCGAATTATATAATACTGACAAATCTTTTTTGTTCGTACTGTAGTCATTCATCTTGTATTTAGCTCTTACGATGAATATTCTATCAAAACCACTTTGATAATCGCTTGTTTCGTCGATCATCATTCTAACTTGCCTTTTAACTAAATTTCTTTCTACTGCATTTCCTAACTTCTTACCAACTGAAATTCCAATACGGTCATGTTCAAACTTTTTAGGACAATAGTACATGACGAAATATCTGCTGGCTTTGCTTTTGCCGCAGTTAATAACCTCTTGGAAATCCTCATGACTTTTAACTCTAAATTCTTTCTTCATACTTTTATCCTTATAACTTCATTCAATTGGTAAAAAAAGCTGCACTAGGCAGCTTCTCTTATGCAGATAATACTTTTCTACCTTTGGCACGTCTGCGAGCCAAAACCTTGCGTCCACCAACAGTCTTCATACGAGCTCTGAATCCTGCCATTCTCTGGTGCTTTCTCTTACTTGGCTGATATGTTCTTTTCATAATTTAGCCACCTCCCAAATTTAATACAAATAAAGTAATTGCTCAATAATAATACTAAATATTTATTGTCAAGTCAACTAAATAATAACAATAAATTCCGTATTTATCGGCATTTTTTAATTTTTCATCATGACAAAATAGTATCCTATTAATAAAAAAGGAATAAGTGGTATTTTCGACTTTTTTGATATCTTTTTAACAAATATTAAATATAAAGAATAAATACTAGC
>JAZRWC010000011.1:0-7033 GCA_045599505.1 Erysipelotrichaceae bacterium
ATATACTTGAACAATTTTCTTGTTAAAAGTGCTAAACTTATTCAAATCTCAAGAAAAGACAGAAACCTTACTCAAGATAAAAACTATATTAGTATCTATTCTTTTATTTGTACTAGCACTAACATCAATGTTTATCATTGATGCTAATCAAAGGAGAAATAATAGGTTCAAATTGAAAAAAGAGGGCTTGTGAAAGCTAAAGGTTTTGTGGAGCTAAATACTTTCTATATTGAATCTAAAAGTGATTTTATTGTTGATATAATGGAAACCGATAAGGATCATATCCATTCACTTGTTTCTTATCCGCCTAAGGTATCAATAAGTTCAATTGTACGTAAACTAAAACTGGAAAGTACCATATAAACTTATGGAAACAATTCCCTGTTTATTTATCTAAACATTTCTGGAAAGAACATACCTTCTGGTCGGATGAATATTTCGCTTGTTCAATAGGAGAAGCTAATCCCGAAACAATAAGAAGATATATTGAAAACCAAGGTTAATTTTCTTGGCATTCATCCATTAAGCTAAAGACTTAATGGTTTTCTGCCTGATTCTATATAAATATGATTTACCACAGCGTCTGATGCCAGTAACAACTTTTATCATGCCATTCCCCATTCTATCAATCAGTTTATTTAAGTAAACGTCTCTATTGATTTCCATAAGCGCTCCTTTGATTATTCCGGGTATTTATACCCTGTTTCTTCATTTCAATATCATAAACAAACATCTCTTTTAGTATATTTTGAAAATTTAGGGTAATAATACCCTATTTTTTCAATATAAAATGGTTGCCATAAATTCACTTTACAACAACCATTCTTTTAACACTAATTATTCATTATCGAATAAGTTTTGAATACATAAAGCAACGTATTCTTCAGCCTTACCCTTTGGCAATTGAGTAGATATACCATCATGTCCACCATTGAACTCACTTGCTTCAACAACATAGCCACAAGCTCCATTAGCATATCCCCAAACAAAGCATGCCTTAGCTTGAGATGACTTCTTAATCTGCTTACCTAATGCAGCTACTAGTTCCGTAGGCATTACAACAACCTCTAAATCGCCCATTCTAATAACTGTTGTTTCTAACTCTAAATGAACATGTCCTTCCTTAATTTTTCTCTTGAAACCATTAATTTCAGAAATCAACCATTTTCTAGCATCATATTCTGTAGCTACTCCTAAATCAGCTTCAGCCTTCTTTAATCTTTCTTCTAACTTTTTAACATCTGGATCATAGTCCACAACAAAGTTGAATGCTCTTGTCTTTGGTGAAGATAGATTAATTTCATAAGTATTTGTAAATTTACTTACATCATCAGCAATTCCTTGAGAAACTCTCATTAATTCATTGTAGTCATTATTTTGACGATATAATCTATTGCTCATATCTCCAGCACAACCATTGCAGATTAATGGTTCTAATCCTAATACTGGAATTAACTTTCTTCTTACTGCAGCAAGTAAATCACCTGATAAATCATAATCTTCTGGTGAAAGAACTGTTGAATGACATGACATATTCACTAATGCGCTAATTGTCTTATCACAAGGATCTTTAAATTCAATTACATAAATATTCTGATCACCATATTTATCTTTAGAATTTCTATTTCCATAGAATCCATATGATTCACCAGTAGTCCATACTACCTTACTAACTTCCTTAAACTGGCATTTTGTCATCACTTCAATACTTGTTGAAATAGTTCTAGATGTTACTTCTTCTCTCCAAGCTTGATCATGAGGCATACTTGCATCTCTAGTGCTTAGTAATGGAGCACTATGAGAATGACCTACAGATAAGATGATATTGTCATATTTTAGTCCAATACGATTTGCTAAAGCATATTTAACCTCTCTAACAAATTCCTTATCCCAATTTGAAACGTCACCTTCCATTAATAAGAACTTCTCATCATCAACTTCAAGTCCTAAGAAAGTAACTTCAATTGGATCATGAATTCCCTTATGCATTCCTTTTCTCATTGCATGTCCTGCAATATACATAGGACGATCTGGAGTAATGTCAATCTTTACTAATTCTGTAACTTTAACCATATTATATTTTTCTCCTTACAAGTCTTAACTTGTTATTACTAATATTATACTATCTCTTTTATTATATTTTATTGACTAATATGACCTGTAATTTCTTAGAAAGTATCGCACTCTTCCTGTAAGCTCCATTTTCCTAATAGTTCCCACATATCCTTCTTCATTTGTTTAGAGAATTCATTAAAAGAGCCAAAGTTTACTACATGATTTTCATATAGTCCTGTAATATAGTGTTCAAAGCCATTAGATACAGAGGCAATAGTAGTAGTTTGCTTATTAACTGCTCCATAATACTCACTATATAGTTCAAAAGGTTCGTAAATAATAGAATAATCCTCACTAAGAATTAATTGAGAGAACAAATGATAATCATTATGTTCCATAGGCTCTAATTCTCTATTAAATGGGCTACCAGTATTAATTAGTTTTCTACTTAAAATCATCTTCTCTTCCTCAGTCAATCTTTCAACTGGAGGAATAAATCCACTTTCATTTTCATTGAAGTTTGTTAAGATATTAGGAATGCTTTTTTCTCTATAGATGAACTTATCAATATCTTTAATATCTCTTTGCTTATCTAGCTGCCTTTTAACTTCTTCAACAATCTTATCTCCTAATTTGATAATATCTTCATAAGCTTTTCCTTCTCTTACTCTATTAGGACTAATATCACCAGCTGGTCCTAACAAGAAATCAAAAAATTCTCCTGGATATTCTTTTTCTAGTGTTCTTATACAGTAACCTGGATATTCACTAGTAAAGCCACCTTCCCACAGTTTCTTAATTGTAGGATGACAATTGTGAATTAGAATTGTGCCTAATCTTTTCCCATCTCCATAGAATGATAATGTTTCAGCATACAAGTGAATAGCCATATGCTTACCTTCAGCTTCTCTACTTTTACCAACCTTATCAAAGAATTTATAATCATAGCTATATTGAAGCTTCCTATACTCTTTAATATCAATATCATTAATATTTTCTCTAATCTTGTTTAATACATAATCAGTCCATTTATAATCAACAGTAAAACAAGGACAATTATGGTCATGAGTGGCACTTACAACTACATCAACTTCATATCCTAAAGTATCAATAATAACCTTTTTAATCTTGTTTACTACCTCACTCCAAATTTCAGCTCCATCAATTGATAAGTGATACCATGGCTTCTGTTCTTTATTATCGGACTCAATTACTAAAATACGACAATGCAAATCATCATCACATGCCATATTTAAATCACCATTTCTTCCTAGCATTCTTTTTACTGGAAATTCAGGATTTATCACTATACTTTTATAACCAAGTTTCATATTATTTATCCTCTCTTAACAACTTTATTTTATCTAAAACATATATTCTTTAGTACCCCTATTTTAATCTATTGTTGTATCAACATATCATTAACTCATTATTAGCCTTCCTTTATCATATTGCCTATATATCGCTTTTCCTATATACTACAAAAGATAGAAAGGACAAGTTTATGGGAGTACTATTTGCGATATTGGCAGCTATATTTTATGGGATCGAACCAAGTCTAATTAACATAATGTTGAATAATGGCGTTAATGAATTAGAGCTAACTGCTATTTCTCTACTTGTTGGCTGTTTATTCCCACTATCTATATGTATTCTTTCCAAACAGACCCTAAAAATTAGTAAAAAGGAACTACTATATGTATCAATATGCGGTGTGGCTTTCTTTTTAACTAATTTACTATTGTCGATTGCCTATCTCCATATTCCAGTAGGTTTTACCACAATGATTCACTTCACTTATCCAA
Source organism: Erysipelotrichaceae bacterium (assembly GCA_045599505.1). Classification (GTDB taxonomy): domain Bacteria; phylum Bacillota_I; class Bacilli_A; order Erysipelotrichales; family Erysipelotrichaceae; genus UBA1783. The sequence continues at coordinate 3,861 of JAZRWC010000011.1, forward strand.
GTTTAGTAATCATTGTATGTGGAATATTCTTTAAAGAGAAGATTAGTAAATACAGAATATTTGGAGTACTATCTTGTCTTATTGGGTTACTATTAATCTCTGGATTCACCTTGAAATTTGACTTATCAGGAATTATTCCAGCCTTACTATCAGCCATAGCTTTCGCAACTTATCTTATTATTTCTGATAAGACAGAAGCAGTTAACATACCATCACAAGTATTCTCATTCTATTATGCTTTAGCAGGTGGAACATTTGGTGTAGTCTTATCATTACTAACAAATAAAACTTGGTTAACCCCAATAAGCATGTTTAAAAATAACTTGTCTTATATGCTAGTTGCTTCACTACTAGTATATTTAGCTGCCTACTTAACAAATAGAAGTATCAAGCTAATTGGAGCAAGTAAGGCTAGTGGCTTTTCAGTAGTAGAACCCCTAACATCCTTATTAGTATCTGCCATCATATTTAGATATGATGTACCACTAATAAGCATTATTGGTTGTCTATTCATTTTAATCTCACTATATCTTTCAAGTAAGTAAACACTATTACTAACAAGTAGGTAATAGTGTTTTATTTTTTATCCAACAAATCCTATAATAGTTATATGAGCAAAATGATATTATTAGACCTCGATGGTACAACATTAAACACTAAAGAAGAAATCACTGATTACACAAAAGAAGTATTGAACTTAGCTAGAGATGAATATGATTGTAAAATCGTATTTGCTTCAGCTAGAGGATTCTATCGCATGAAGGGATATATAGATCAGATAGAAAATGATAAGGAAGATCAATACACAATTTGTTTTAACGGTGCAATTATTTCAAACAATACCGGTAAAGCTATCTATTCTTTGCCAATTGAAAAGAACACTAATCACTTAATTTGTGAAACAGTGTCAAAGTATCCAACATACAAGTGGATGTATTATTTAAACGATAAAACTATCTTTAGTTCAGAAATAGAAGACCTACCTTCTTTCTTAGATAATAACGAAGTATATAAAATAGTAGTCGTTTCTAAAGAAGAAGATATCACAGCTATGAGAGAATCTCTCTCAAAAGAAATGTATGATAGTTTCGCAATCACTTCATCTTTAGCTAATAGAATTGAATTTGTAGCTAATGGCATCTCTAAAAGTAAAGCTATTACATACTTACAGGACTACTTAAGAATTGATCAGAAAGATGTAATTGCGATGGGTGATGGAGAAAACGATATTCCTATGATCAAACATGCAAATATCGGTGTAGCAATGGCTAACGCTAAAGCTCCAGTAAAAGAAGCAGCTGACTTAGTTTCACCATATGATAATGATCATGATGCAGTAGCTAAATCTATCCTAGCAATTCTAACAAATAACGCTGAAGAACTAGCTAAAATGAAAAAATAGTCAAAAACCACATTAATGATTACCAATATTATCAATGTGGTTTTCTGTTTATCTTATACTATATTTTTTATCTTTGATTGTTCCTATAGAAGTTACTTTTTCCTCTTCTAGAAGCGTATATAATTTCTTTTTAACAGTTGATAAGCTATATCCAAACTCATCAGCTATATCTTTAGCTTTAGAGTTTGGATAATTATTTAGATACATTAATATCTTCTTTTCTTTCTCATCTACTGTCTTTTCTTCTCTCTTTACTTTCACCTTTTCCAGCTCGTTTTTATTTAGTTTAATTATTAATGTTGTTCTATCTGGTTTATACTCATCATACAATATCGGTTCAGGTAAACCATTATTCTTACAAGAATCAATGATTAATGGAATTCCACTTCCTGCCCTTTCACCTACACCTACTAAATTAAACATCTTTAGTATTGTTTTATTGCGTGCATCTGATAATCCCCCTCTAAAAGCGTCTTCAACACTCATCATAAGACAACCTGGATTACTGAATACTATTTCATCATTCTTCTTTTTGATAACTATTCCTCTTGGATGATAGAAATCACTATTACTAATACAATTACACAGAGCTTCTCTTAAGGCTTTATGCATATCTGTATCATCGACTCTAACTATTCCATCTAATCTATATGGACGTTTTAAGTCAGAAGTGAGTTTGTTTGATATCTTGCAATAGAAATCATATAAATTACCACTATATGTACCGCTATCACTACTGACTCTATCAACCCATTTTGGATTTGAGTCATCAATCTGTTGATAGTCGCAATAATATTCAGGAAATTCATAAACAATTTTATGAGCATATCCAAACATTAATAATCCAGCTTTAGTCGGGTGGAATTGTTTATCTTTACCCTTCCTAATTGCTCCAATATATTCTAAAAATGATTCATCACTTCCTCTTAAGAAAACGTGATCAGGAGAGACATTTCTTAACCAGTCTTTGTATGATTGAATACTTTCATCACATAGAGTATCTAAATCTAAATCTTCCAAACAAGCTAAGTCACTTGATCTTTCTTGGCCATCCCTTAACATTGATCTTATCTCGCTAATTGAGCATCGATAATCCCCTTCATTATTCCTCCTATATGTTCCCATATTCATATTATTATTTATGTATACAGGTTTTAATTCCTTAGGACATACTGGAACACTTATCTTTACAACAAAGTATCCTTCATACATACACTTTTCTACATAATCATCCCTTAATAAGTTAACACTGACTTTATTAGGATTATTAACACTTGAAAAAAACTCCTTAATCAATTTATCTGCTGATTCTTCAGATAACATCGCACTAGTCAATTGGCCATCCTTAAGTTCTGAAACACCTAAATATATAGTTCCTCCCCTTGAATTGGCAAAAGCACTATATGTCTCCCATAACGAATTAGGAAGTCCACCTTTTGCGGATTTATATTCAGTAATAACATTTTCCTTTACAAATTCTAATAGTTTCATAATATTTATCACCAATTGTATTTTACCACTAAAATAACACTAAATCTATAGAAATAACACTAAATGGTTAGTAATAACAAAAAAGACAATAGATTTCGCTCTATTGTCTTTGACTGTTTCTATAGCTTTATTCTAGCTTCTAGTCTTCGTATTTCTTTCTAGCTACTAATGCTACTCCAATTCCAATAGCTGATACTGCCATCATTCCATATAACATTGTTAAGTTTACCTTATCTCCTGTTTCTGGTACCTTTTCTTCTGGCTTTACTTCTGGTACTAC
>JAZRWC010000012.1:0-13868 GCA_045599505.1 Erysipelotrichaceae bacterium
TGATAAAATAAGGATTTATTGAATCTTCATATTTATTTGACAAACATAGTTTGTTATAATTATAAGGCAATCATTTAGTTGTTTATTTTTAACGTGTAATTTTGAAAGGAGAAATAATATATATGATTAATTCAACAGAAATTAAACCAGGAATGTGTTTTACTTGGGAAGGACAATTATACAAGTGTATCGATGTACAGTTAAATAAGACTGCTATGGCTAAGATGAAGGTTAAGGTAAAGGTTAAGGACCCTAGAACAGGTGTTGTTAAGGAATTAAGCTTAATCTCAGGAGATAAGTGTGGTGAAGCAGCTATCGACAAGAGAACAATGCAGTTCTTATATGAAGCTGGTGGTGACTATGTCTTCATGGATATGGACACTTATGAACAGCTTGAAATTCCTGGAGCAAGATTACAGTGGGAAAAGAACTTCTTAATCCCTTCATTAGATGTAAGTGTTGAAGTTTATGAAGGTGAAGTATTAGGTGTTTCATTACCTGATAAGGTAGCATTAAGAGTTGCTGAAGCTGAAAACGCTGTTAAGGGTGATACTGCTACAAGTGCTCAGAAGTTAGCTTGGTTAGAAACAGGCTTAGAAATTAAAGTTCCATTATTCATCGAAGCAGAAGAAATGGTAACTGTAAGTACAATCGATGGAAAGTACGTTGGACGTGCTAAATAATTAACGCTATTAGAAATATATCCATGAATTATTCGGAGGTAAGATTATGGATGGAAGAAGTAGATTAAATAGATATCAGAATCTTCGTAACGGCTTAGCTAATGAGTCACAAGATTCTAATTCAACAAATACAACAAACAATGGAGGTTACACATATCGTTCAAGAAGTGGTAATACATATCCTTCTTTTAATAGCGCATATAACAGACCTTCAACAACTTCTTCATATGTAACTAATACAATCGCAGAAACAGATTATGACAAGCTTTTAAAGGAACATGAAGAATTCTTAAAGAGCTTAGATGAACAGTTTGGCAAGTTAGAAGATGATTCATTCTTAACTTATCCAACTGATGCTGTTTCAAACGCAACTGATCCTGAATATAGCACAGCTAAACTTGATTTACCATCAATTGAAGAAGCTATTAACGCTATAGATGAAGCAGTTACTACTCAAGAAGAAGTTAAAGAAGAGAAGTATGAATATAAGCCATTATTTGGCGATACATTAACATTCAAGCCAAATGTAGCTATTCCAGAAGTTAAAAAAGCTGTTACTCCAGTAGTAACTTTGACAGAAGTTTTAAATGAAGCTTTAGATATTTTACCTGAGGTTGAAGAAGTTCATCCTGAGGAACAGGTAGAAATGCCTGCTGAAGTTGAAGAAACAACAACACAGCAGCCTGAAAACAATGTTGCTGAAATTACAGAAGTGTTTGAACAGATTGAATCAGCTTCATCTGTAGAACCAGAACAAGTTGAACAGCTTATTGAAGAAGATGTAGCAGTTGAACCAGAGACTGTTGAAGAAGAACTAACAGTTCAAGAGGTTTTAGTAGAAGAACCAAAAGCAACTGTTGAAGAGACTTCAGTAAGAGAAGAAATTATTCATGTTACTGAGGCTCCTAATGTTGTTGAAGATTTTGAAGATAAGTTAGTTGCTCCTGCTGTAGATACTAAGTCAGTATTTGCTAAGCGTCCTACAACAAAGCCAGGAAGCATGCTAACTACATATTCTGCAAAGAAAGTTGTTAAGAAGATTAGTGTTAAGCCAGTTGTTTCTGAACAAGAAGAACAGCAGACAGTTGTACAGGAAAATATTGATCATATCGTATTAGGCCCTGTTGAAACTGTAAATGAAGTAAAAGAAGAACTAGTAAATGAACCTTCACTAGTTGAAGAAGTGGTTGAAACACCTGTTGTTGTGGAAGACATTACAACACTTGAACCAACTGAAGATTTAGTTGTTGATGCTGTTGCTAGTGAACCAGCAGAACAGGAAGTAGTTTCTGAATATAAGCCAATTATTCCAGAAGTTGCTACATTAGCTAGTGGTATTTTAACCGCAACAAAGGTTGAGGATTTAGCTGAAGTAGTTGTTGGAGATGAGAATCCAAGCGTATTTGTTGAAGATACATTAGAATATGCTGATCAACAAGAAGAATCTGTAACAGAAGAAGTTGTTAGTGAAACAACTGAATCTGAAGTAGTTGAAGAATCACATGAAGAATCAGATGAAGAAACTCCAGTATGTGAAGAAGAATCGGTTGAACAAGTAGCAGAATCAGTTGATGAGAATACATTAATTGAAGAACCTGTAGTTGAAGAGGAAACAGTTGAAGAAATTGCTGATACTGTGGAAGTAGTTACTGAAGAAGCTACAGAAGAAACAACTGAACCTGAAGAAGTACTAACTCAAGAACAACCAGTGATGGTCGATGAAGATATTCAATTAGTTGAAGCTAATGAAGATGATGAAGAAGAAGTAGTGGGAACACCTGCTGTTCCTGAAATCTCATTAGTATATGGTCCTAACTATGGCGCAGAAAATTATGTTTCTAGAGAAGAGATCATTTCTGCTGTAGTGGAAGCTGCTGAAGAACAAGAAGAATTAGATTTATCAGAAGTTATCGTAATTGATGATAATGATATTGATAATTTATATACATCAGTTGATGATGAAGAAAACGAATCTTTGGATGAAACAGCACAAACTGAAGAAGTAGTACAGCCTGCTAATGATGAAACCTCTGAACCAGAAGTAACTGAAGAACCTACTTTAGAAGATACTGTAAATGAAGAACCAACTGAAGAAACATCAGTATGTGAAGAAGAGTCAGTTGAACAAGTAACAGAAACAGTTGATGAAGATACAACTGTATGTGAACCTGTTGTTGAAGAAGAGTTAACAGTTGAAGAGCCAACTGAAGAACAAACAACAGTAGAAGATACAACTTCTTGCAAAGAAGAAACAACTGAACCTGAAGAAGTAGTTGAAGAAACTACAGAAACTGTGGAAGTTGAAACTGAAGAGCAGACAACTGAAGAATTAGTAAGCACAGTTGAAGAAAATATCGATGGTGAAAATGTTCAGCAATTATTCTTCAATCTAGAAGATGAAGTTGTAGAAGAAGTATCACCTGTTATTGAGGAAACTGTAGAAGATGACCCTTCAAAGGTGATTGAGGAAGAGCCAGTATTATTCTTTGATTTAGATGAAGAAACTAGTGAAGAAGAATTACCAACTGAAGAAACTGTAGAAGAGCCTACAATTGAGGAAGTAGTTGAAGAAATTACTGAACCTGAAACAGTTGAAGAATTATCTGTAGAAGAAACTATTCAAGCTGAAGAAGTTACAGTTGAAGAAGTAACTGCAGAAGAAACAAATGAAACTGTAGAAGAAACAACTAATGAAGAAACTGCTGAAGTTGAAGAAGATGTTCAACCAGAAGTAGTAGAAGTAGAAGTTGTAGAACAGACACCAGTTGAAGAAAAGAAGGAATTAACAATTGATGAAATTGTTGATTCAATCTTAGCTGGTAACCAGGATACAGATTATATCTCTGATATGATGGATACATTCTCAAATACTACTAATGATGAAGCTTCATTTGATTCAATGATTGGTGCTGCTAAGGAAGTAGTAGTTGAAGATGATCCAATTATTGAAGTGATTGAAGAAAATCCTCATACATTTGAATATATTGATGATATTCTAGAAAATATCAATCATAAAGATGACACAGTTGAAGAAACAGTAATGTCTGATTACTTTACATCTGAATCTGTTGATAAAGATGTTGAAGATATCACTCAGATCATTTCTGGTTGGAATTTAGATGATTATAGCTTTACAACTGAAGAAACTGTTGAAGAACCAGAACAGACAATATCACAAACTCCAGTATACAAACCAATGGAAGAAATTGATGCTCCTGTTTATGTAGATAGTCCTTCACAGGTTGCTGAATTATCTAGAAAGCTAGAAACTGAAAGAGTATTAAGAGAGCAGATGCTTGAAAAGACTAAAGAAATCAACTTAAAGGTTTCTGAATATGAAACAGAATTAAATGATGTTAACTCATCAATGACAAAGACAAATAAGATTTTGAACTTCGTATTAACATTATTAATTATTACTTTATTCATTATCTTATTCGTTATTGGATTCTGGTTTGCTCAGGAAAGAGGTATTATCTAATATGGCTATTAATATCGCAATTGATGGACCAAGCGCTTCTGGTAAAAGTACAGTAGCGATGGAAATCTGTAATAGATTAAACTATGTTCATCTAAACACAGGATCTATGTATAGATGTGTGGCTTTAGCAGTTGTAAGAAATGGTATTGATTACACTGATGAAAAGGCACTAAAGAAATTGTTAAAAAAGATTAAAATTGAACTTAAAGCTAATGGTGATGTTTTCCTAAATGGCGAAGATGTCACTTTAGCTATTAGAGCTAACGAAATCTCTATGATGGCTTCTAACGTATCTACAATCGGTATTGTTAGAGAAAAGTTAGTAGCTATGCAGCAGAAAATGGCTGAAGATAAGGGATTCGTTATGGATGGAAGAGATATCGGTACAGTTGTTTTAAAGGATGCTGAAGTTAAGATTTATTTAACTGCATCTGTTGAAGCAAGAGCAAAGAGAAGATATGCTGAAAATTTAGAAAAGGGTATCGAATCAAATCTAAGCCAATTACAAAATGAAATTGTTGAACGTGATTATCAAGACACTCATCGTCTTATCTCACCTTTAAAGAAGGCAGATGACGCAATTGTTGTGGATTCAAGTGATATGACAAAGATTGAGGTTGTTGATGCTATCATGAAGATTGTTTCTGAAAAGTTATAAAAGGGAGTGATGATATGCTAGTTGGAACTGTTGCAATCGTTGGCCGTCCCAATGTTGGCAAGTCAACTGTATTCAATCGAATGATTGGTGATAGAGTGTCAATCGTCGAGGATACACCAGGTGTTACAAGAGACCGCATTTATGGTAAATGCGAGTGGTTAACGAAGACTTTCAACCTAATTGATACAGGCGGAATTCAGATTGCTGATCAGCCATTCCAGGTTGAAATTAAGGCACAGGTAGATATCGCTATTGAAGAAGCTGATACTATCGTTATGTTATGTAACGTTAGAGAAGGCGTAACAAATGATGATATCTATATTGCAAGAATGTTACAGAAGACTAATAAGCCAGTTATTTTGGCTATTAATAAAGTTGATGATGGAACATTAAAGGATTCTATTTATGAATTCTATTCTTTAGGATTAGGTGATCCTATTCCAGTATCAGGTGTTCATGGTATCGGTATTGGTGATATTATGGACAAGATTTTAGATTCTTTCGATGGCAAAGAAGTTAAGAGCTATGATGGCATGATTTCATTCGCTGTTATCGGAAGACCAAATGTAGGCAAGAGCTCTTTAGTAAATGCTATTTTAAATCAGCAAAGAGTAATTGTTTCAAATATTGAAGGAACTACAAGAGATGCCATCGATACGCCTTTTGAAAGAGATGGCAAGCATTATGTCGTTGTTGATACAGCTGGCATTAGAAAAAAAGGCAAAGTTTACGAAAATATCGAAAAATATTCAGTTTTACGTGCAATGACAGCTATCGATAAGTGTGATGTTGTACTATTTGTTCTAGATGGTTCTGTTGGTATTACAGAACAGGATAAACATGTAGCGGGTTACGCTAAAGAAGCTGGTAAGGGTATTATTATTGTCTATAATAAGTGGGACTTAGTAGAAAAGGACCAATATACTATGGACAAGATTACAAAGGAAATTAAAACGCAGTTTGTATATTTAGACTATGCTCCTGTTGTTTTCGTAAGTGCATTAACAAAGGGAAGAATTCAAAACTTATTCCCATTAATTGATGAAGTTTACGATTACTCTCAAACAAGAATCGCAACTCCATTATTAAACGAAGTAATTGCAGATGCGCAAATTACAACTCCACCTCCACCACACAATGGTAAGAAGTTGAAGATTAATTTTGTATCACAGGTTGCAGTTGCTCCACCAACATTTGTTATGTTTGTTAATGATGAAAACTTATTACATTTCTCTTATCAGAGGTATCTAGAAAACAAGTTAAGAGATGCGTTTGAATTTACTGGAAACCCAATAAGAATTATACCTCGTAAGAAAAACTGATATATATAGATGACATATTGAATAACTATGGAGGAATTAAACATGTCACAGAAAATTGTTAAGAAAGATTTAGCTGAAAAGTTAGCAGACAAATTCGGCATTACAAAGAAGTTAGCTAAGGATGAAGTTGATTTCTTAATTGATTCAATCGTTGAGGAATTATTAAGTGGTAATTCTGTAGCTTTAAATGAATTAGGTAAGTTTGAAGTTAAGACTAAGGAAGCAAGAGTTGGTATCAATCCAAGTACTAAGGAAAAGATTGAAATCCCAGCAAAGAGAGCTTTATCATTCAAAGTCGCTTCAACATTAAAGGATTCATTAAACTAATCTAATGGCAAAAAACGGACGAGTAATGTCCGTTTTTTTATGGGATAATTTTGACGCTTGTGATAATAACCTCAGGATTTCACAATTTAACACAGTATGTTATAATATAAATGAGGAAAAAATATGCACGTTTCAGATATAAAAAAGTTTAGTCGTTGTCCAAAACTATATGAATTATCAAAAAGTGAAGAACAGGGCTATTTCTCTTTCTACAATATAAATACAGATTATACAACAAGTGTTGCTAACAAACTAAAGATAGATAAATATGTAAGTGGTCAACCTAACCAGACTAACGAAGATACTTTTAGATTAATTAATGAATCTAATTGGGTGTTTAAGGCAAGATTAACATATCGTGATTTAAGAGTTAAGTTCCCTTTAATCCATGTTGATGGTAAAAAGGTAGATGTATATCATATATCATTAAATAGAGATTCAAGAATAGATGAAGTAACATTGGCAGCTTACAACAAAGCTCTAAAAGCTAATGGTTTTAAGTTAAATGAAATCTATTGTTTATATTTAAATGCTGATTATGTAAGAGGAGAAACTCTAGATGATGATAGCTTATGGAAAATAACTAATGTTTTCCCTAGATATCGCTATGAAGGGATCACTATTGGTCAATTAGCTAAGAAATCTGAGTATCCACTAGATGAGTATATTACACTAATCTCAACAGATTTAGTTGAAGAATATGAAAAGAGCGGTAATTGTTCTGGAAGAAAAAGATGTCAATTCTTTGAAAAGTGTTATCCAGAATATAGTGAACCAGAAGACAATAGTATCTTAACTTTAGTAGGATCAAGATATAAGAAGGATATGTACAATGATGGTATTAGATACCTTAAAGATTGTGACATGTCTAGAATCGAAGGAAACAAAATACAATATTCTCAAATCAAAGCTGATGAAAATGGTGGTTTGTATGTAAATAAACCTGTAGTAAAGAATTGGATGAAAGATAATGTTTCTTTACCAATTTCGTTTATCGACTTTGAATGGGATCTATTCCCAATTCCTCCATATAGAGGAATGAAACCGTTAGATGAATTAGTATTCCAATACTCATTACATGTTTATGATGGCAAAGAATTAAAAGATTATCAATTTATTGGTACAGAAGATTCTAGAAAAGAACTAGTTGAATCAATGATAGAAAATATTCCTGCAACTGGTACAGTAGCTGCATATAACGCTACAGGAGCAGAAAAGATTAGAATCAATGAATTCATAACACTTTTCCCAGAATATAAAGATAAACTACAAAGTATAAATAACCGCATGGTTGATATGGCTATTCCATTTGTTGAAGGTTATATCTATGACGTAAGAATGCGTGGCACATTCACTTTAAAAGTAATTGAAGGAATGATAGATGCAGACCATTCTTATAAAGAATTAGATGTTGGAAATGGAATAGAAGCTGTAGATATTTATCGTAAGCTTTCTTTGGAAACTGATCAAGAAGTTAGAAAGAAGTATTTAGAAGAGCTATATCAATACTGTGGTTTAGATACCTACTCACTATATAAAGTCTACGAGTGGATCAATGAGTTACTAACCGATTAATTAAATCGGAAAATATAGGAGGAATTAGTATGAAAGTTAATGTTTATTCAAAGGATTTAAAAGTATCTGGAGATGTTGAAGAAAGAATCGCTGAAAAGTTATCATTTATGGACAGATATCTTTTGATTGATTCATCTACAACTGCAGGTGCAGTTGTGAAAAAACATGGAAACGATGTAAAACTAGAAATTACGGTACCTTCTAAAATAGGCATTTTAAGGTCAGAAGTAATCGATAATGACCTATTAAATGCTATCGATAAAGCTTCTGCAAAACTTGAAGATCAAATCAGAAGACAAAAGACTCGTTTATCAAGAAGACATAAGGAAAAGTTAGCAGTATCATTTGTTGAAGAAGACTATGATAATGAAGATGATGATTTAATTTCTAAGACAAAGAGAGTAGTTTGTGATGAACTTGATTCACAAGAAGCCATCATTCAGATGGAATTGTTAGGTCATGATTTCTTTGCTTATAAAGATAAAGACACAGGAATAACATGTGTTGTTTATAAGCGTAATGATGGGGATTATGGCTTATTAGAATTAGTATAAAACAGTTTAGAGTTTTAGGAATAGAGATGCTATACGGCATCTCTATTTTCAAAAGTATTGATAATTTAAAGTGCATTTAAAAAAGAAATATAGAAAAAATCGATTTGTTTATTAGCACTAAACGCGAAAGATTATAATGGAAATTATAATTCTAATTATCCCGATAATTCGGTGGAATTTAATGGATATGTGGAATATGAATTACATATTGTTAATACTACCACTTTACAATTAATAGTGATTAAGCTGTTTTTGTCATTTGATGATGGTTTTTGTTAAGTTTTAGATTAGTATGTAGTATAATTAATATAGATAAGTAAGGAGATTTTTAATATGGCAAACATTTTTAAATCAATTAAGGACACATTCGTAGATCCATACGATGATGATGAAGAAGTAACTTCTGTTGAACCAGAAGTTGAAGAAGAAAATACAAGTGAATACGAAGAACCAAACAATACTACTGTAAAGAAGATTGTTAATGCTAAGATGGTTATCAAGGAACCTAGAAGCTATGAAGATGCAAAGGAAATTGGCGAATGCTTATTAGCTAAGAAGGCTTGCGTTGTTAATATTCACAGATTACAGGATTCTAACGCTACTAGATTATTAGATTTCTTAACTGGTGTTACATTCGCTATTGGTGGAAGCTTCCAGAAGATTGATAAGAACGTATTCTTATTTGCACCAAGTGAAATGCCTGTTGATGGCAGAGTAGATGCAGACGCAGAATAAAAATAACATATTGCAGCATTTCAAAGGCTATGAAATGCTGATTAGAAAGCTTGATGAAGGAATTAGGAGATACGAAAGAAATTATATCTCTATTCCTTTTGGCTTTTATAAGCCTGATGAAATAAATGTTATAGAAAAATACTTGGGAAATACAATTCCTTATAGCATATTTGGAGGATATCCAGAAAGCTTAAAGAAATATTTAGTAATAGGTGAGATAGAAGACGAAAACGAATATATCTCGTGCATGTGTGCTAAATTCAATCCTAAGTTCAATAATCTTACACATCCAGATGTAGCAGGAGCTGTATTCAATTTAGGAATTGATGATGATACATTTGGAGATTTCTGGGTTGAAGAAGACAAGATTTATATCTATGTAAGCAAAGAGATAGCTTCATTTATTGAATTTGAACTTACTGGCATTTCAAGAGTAACAGTAAAGTTTGGAGAGTGTGAGTTCAAAGATCAAACATTTAAATTTCAAACGATGAAATACAATGTTTCATCATTAAGATTAGACACTGTGGTTTCTGCAATAATAAGGAAATCCAGGGAAAAGGCGCATGATTTAATAGTGTCTTCAAGGGTAAATGTTAATTACCAAACTATTGAAGATTGCTCTTTTGTATGCGATAATAATGATATATTGTCTTTGCGTGGGTTTGGTAGGTTCAAAATAGATGAAATATCTACTAATCCAAGAAGTGGACGTATCAATTTAACTGTTTCAAAATTTATGTGATAAGGAGTGATTCTATGAGTGAATTACGTCGTTTCAATTTAGTTCCAACTGGATATGATTGTTACCAGGTAAATAATGAGATTGATCGTTTAGAATATCGTATTAACGAATTAAATGAAAAAATCTTAATGTACCAGAACCAGATTGAGACTGTTAATAATCAGTTTGCAATGATTAAGAAAAGATATCAGATGTTAGTATCTGAACTTTCAATGCGTGAAAAGCAAGCAGATGACGTTGCTAGATTAGCTTTAAAGGAAGCTAACAGCATGTTAGATGAAGCACAAAACAATGCAGACAATATTATTAAAGAAGCAATCTTAGAAGTAGAATCATATATTGAACAGTTAAGAGATTATGATGTCAAAGCAACTGAAGCTAGAAGACAGGTTAAGGATGCTATGGCAGAATTGATGGAAAAGTTAAACGCATATGACAATATCGTTTTACCAAATCCATTCAAGAGCGAAGAAGATTAATTATTAAAGATAAAAGCGATGAAAAAGACACGCCTATCTTCAAGGGTAATGAGAGAATTAACGGTTGGTGAAAGTTAATTAAATTGAATTTAGGATATCACTTTGGAGCTGCAGTTACGATATGTAGTGACTGACGTATACTTACGTTACAAGTTTAAGAGTGCATAGCTTATGCTATGAACTAAGGTGGTACCGCGTTAATTACGTCCTTAGATATTAAGGACGTTTTTTATTTGATTAAAGGAAAGGATATTTAGTTTTATGGATTACAAAGATACCTTATTAATGCCAAATACTACTTTCGAAATGAGAGGTAACCTTCCTAAGAAGGAACCAGGTATTCAGGCAAAATGGGAAGAAATGAGACTTTATGATTTAATGATGGAGCAGAATAAGGATAAGCCTTATTTTATGCTACAAGATGAACCTCCATATGCAAATGGTAATTTACATATGGGTACAGCAATGAACCGTGTATTAAAGGACTTCGTTGTTAAGTCAAAGCATATGATGGGTTATAATACACCATTCTATCCTGGTTGGGATACTCATGGTTTACCTATCGAAAATAAGATGCCTTCTTTAGGCTTTGATAGAAAGAAGATGTCTACTGCTGATTTCAGAGCAGAATGTGAAAAGTACGCTAGAGAACAGATTGAAATTCAGAAGGCTACTGAAAAGAGATTAGGAGCTGTTGCTGATTACGACAATCCTTATATCACTTTACATAAGTCATTCGAAGCAGATCAGATTAGAACATTCGGTAAGATGGCTACTAAGGGCTTAATCTTCCAGGGCTTAAAGCCAATTTACTGGTCTCCTGAAAGAGAATCAGCTGTAGCTGATAGTGAAATCTATTATGAAGATAAGAAAGATATGACTATCTTCGTATCATTTGATGTCGTTGATGGTAAGGGTGTTTTAGATGGCGATGAAAAGTTCGTTATTTGGACAACTACTCCTTGGACTATCCCTGCTAATATGGCTATCACTTTACATCCTGAATATAACTATGCTGTAGTAAATACTGAAAAGGGTAAGTTGATTGTTTGCGATACTTTAGTTGATAAGTTAATGGCTAAGTTCGGATTAACAGAATATACAGTATTAAAGACTTTCAAGGGTAAAGAATTAGAATATTGTACTGCTAAACATCCTTTATATGATAGAACAAGCTTAATCGTAAATGCAGATTACGTTACAGATGATGATGGTACTGGTTGTGTACATACAGCTGGTGGCCATGGTTTAGATGACTTCTATACAACTACTAGATATGGTATTGAACCATTCTGTCCAGTTGATGAAAAGGGTTGTATGACAATCGAAGCTGGAGAAAGATTAGTTGGAAAGTTTGTATTTGATGCAAACAAGGAAGTTTGTTTATGGTTAGATGAAGTTGGCGCATTAATGGCTAACGAATGGATTACACATAGCTATCCTCATGATGAAAGAATGAAGAAGCCAGTAATCTTTAGAGCTACTATACAGTGGTTTGCTTCAATCGAAAAGATTAGAAAAGAATTATTAGCTGCTATCGATACAGTTAAATGGGAAAATGATTTCGGTCATGACAGATTATTCAATATGATCAGAGACCGTGGTGACTGGTGTATTTCTAGACAGAGAGTTTGGGGTGTACCAATTCCAATCTTCTATGGTGAAGACAATTCTCCTATCATCGACGAAGTAGTATTCGAACACGTTGCTGAATTATTCGAACAGTTCGGTTCAAACGTTTGGTTTGAAAGAGAAGCTAAGGATTTATTACCAGAAGGTTATACTCATCCATCTAGTCCAAATGGCTTATTCACTAAGGAAAAGGATATCATGGACGTATGGTTCGACTCTGGTTCATCTCATAATACATTCGTAAGAAGAGGATTCCCTTATCCTTGTGATATGTACTTAGAAGGTAGTGACCAGTATCGTGGTTGGTTCAACTCTTCATTAATCGTTGGTGTTGCTACTAATGGTGTTGCTCCTTATAAGAGCGTATTATCACATGGTTATGTAGTAGACGGTAAGGGTTATAAGATGAGTAAGTCTTTAGGAAACACTGTTAATCCATTAGATGTTATCGCTAAGTATGGTGCTGATATCTTAAGAATGTGGGTTGCTTCAGTTGACTTCAAGGCTGACTTAAAGTGTTCTGATGAACTATTCAAGATCGCTAGTGAACAATATAGAAAAGTAAGAAATACTTTCAGATATTTATTAGGTAATATCAACGCAGAAGATTTCGATTATGAAAATGATGGTGTTGCTTATGAAGATTTAGAAAGTGTTGATAAGTATGTATTAGTTTTATTAAACGAAGTAATTGAAAAGACTATTGATTCATACAACAAGTATGATTACATCAGTGCTACAAATACTTTATTCAACTTTATGACTAATACAATTAGTGCATTCTATATGGACTACGCTAAGGATATCTTATATATCGAAAAGAAGACTGCATTAAGAAGAAGACAGATTCAGACTGTATTCTATCAGGTAACTGATGCCTTAAATAGATTATGGGCTCCAGTATTATCTTATACAATGGAAGAAATCTACTCAATCTTCAAACCTGAAGGAAAGAGCGTATTCTTAGAACCATTCCCAACTGTTGAAACTTATGAAGGTGATGCAGAAGTTAAGGCTACTTGGGATAAGTACATGGTAGTAAGAAGCGATATCTTAAAGGCATTAGAAGAAGCAAAGGCTGCTGGATTAATTAAGAAGGCTTTAGAAGCTAAGATTACTTACTGTCCAAGTGAAGAATACAAGGTTGCTGTTGAAGGCTTAACTAATCATGATTTAGCACAATTAGTAATCGCATCTCAATTTGAAGTTGCTGATAATGAAAATGCTAATCAGTATGTAACAGGTAAGGTATTAGTTGAAAAGTATGAAGGTTGTACTTGTCCAAGATGTTGGAATGTAGTTGCAACTGTTAATGCTGATGGCTTATGCCCAAGATGTGAAGAAATCTTAAAATAAATACATAGTATTACATATTAAAGATTAATGGATAGCATTGGATAAGTGCTATCCATTTCTTTAAATTGTATTTTGTATACTTTTGTGTACAATTCTGTTGTAAAATGGTTGTAACAATTATTTAAATACTTTAGAAAGGATTATCTACCATGAGTAATTTTAGTAATGATAAAGTAAATTTAGATGCATTAAGAAGAAAGGCTTTCAATCTACGTTGGGCAGAAGTTGATCAAGAAATCATTCCATTAACAGCAGCTGATCCAGATTATCCAATCGCCCCAGAAATTAAAAAGGCAATGATGGAATATATTGAGGAAGGAT
>JAZRWC010000013.1:0-20988 GCA_045599505.1 Erysipelotrichaceae bacterium
TAGCTTTATTATCATCAATCACTCTACTAGTATTATTAGGTTTAACATCAAAAAGAAAGATTACAGTAGAAAAAGAGGAAACATTTGCGGTTTTATTAGCTGTAGTACTATTTTCCTTCTTCTATAGGACAATCACTAAGATTGGAAATGATTACTTATTTGTTACGGGAATACTAATTGTTTATAACTTCTTATTCTCTATCATCGTTAAGTCATTATGCGATTATAGTAGAAGATACATCAATCTAGCTATCACAATTATCATGTCAATTGGTTTAGCAGTATTACTAACAGTCAATACTATTCATAGCTTAGCTTACTTCGTTTCTCCAGTATTCTATAGTTATGTTTCAATTATCTTCATTATGACATCTTTCTCATTAATCAGATTACTTCTGCCAGAAGTTGGCCAAGTTAAATAACAATACCTTTATAAGATAGCAGCTAGGCTGCTATTTTGTGTTATAATGGCCTAGAAGGAGGTATGAATTATGAATATTATCAATTACGTAAATTACTATAATGAAGCATCCTTTCAAGCCATCCCCTTCAATGAAGTAGACAATCTTGTATTTTGTGCATTATCTTCCATTTCTTGGCAAGGCATCATAACTAATAGACCAATCACTTTAGCTAAAGCTATTGAAAAAAGAAACGCTACTAAGCCAATAGATAAATATAACCAAGGTCAATTATTAAAAGCTTTGGCTATCGCAAAAAGATATAATGGTATTTCTTTATCTCATTATGTTAATTACGCTAACAAAGATGAGCAAACTCAATTTTGCGCATTGACTATATGTTATCAACCATTTAAATACTTTATCGCTTTTAGAGGAACAGACAACAAACTATATTCTTGGAAAGAGGATTTCAACATGTCCTTCGATTCTCCAGTTCCCTCTCAAAAGTTAGCTGTTAAATATTTAAATGATACTATCAAATTTAAACCATTAGGCAAATTCATCATAGCAGGTCACTCAAAAGGTGGTAACTTAGCTATATATAGCAGTGCAAATTGTTCATACAAAAAAAGAATCGTTCAAATATACAATAATGATGGACCAGGTTTCACAAAGGAATTTATTGATTCTTCAGAGTATCAATCAATAGCTGATAAAGCCTTAACAATTAAGCCACAATCATCATTAGTTTCAAACATTATGCTAAATACAATTAAATCTAAAACAGTATTAGCTAAAGGAAGATTCATCAGTCAACATAACATGTACAATTGGCAAGTTGATGGAACAAAGTTTGAGGAAGGCGAAAACACTAATACAGAGGTGTTTTACGAGCAGTCATTATCAAAAATGTATAATCAACTTACTAAAGAGCAGAAATCTTTGTTTGTGAACACTTTTTATGATATCTTTTTATCAATAAATCTAGAGACTACTGAGCAGCTACTTGATCATAAAGTTGAAATACTTAAACAGGCTGCTAAAAAGTTTGGACAACTAGATAAGGATGATAGATTAGTATTCTTAAAGATGACTAAGTTGATCACTTTATCAACAACAGAAAGTTTTATTGATACATTTGTTAAGAAGAAAGGAAACGTTAACGATGAAAATATTAATAGCTAATGATGATGGAATATTCGCTCCAGGGATCAAGGCTTTAGCTTTAGCGATGCAAGAATTAGGTGAAGTAGTTGTTAGTGCCCCTGCACAACATATGTCAGGTATGGGTAGTGCAATTACATGTACTGGCTCAATCAAAGTAGAAAAGATTGAATTTGCCCCTGGTATTCAAGGATACAAAGTATTTGGAACTCCTAGAGATTGTGTTGATTTAGCGCTTAATACATATGCTAAAGATGCTGATTTAGTCGTTACAGGCATCAACGAAGGGCCTAATTTATCTACCGATGTAGTATGCTCTGGAACATGTGGAAGTGCAATAGCTGCCCTTGTATATCACATACCAACAATTGCCACAAGCTTATGCTATGGTGATAGCTACGACTATGAAAGTGTAGCTAAGATCATTGTTAAGGTAGCTAAGTGGTTCTACCAGAAAGAATACAAGAAAGATTTTATGCTAAGTGTAAATGTTCCAAATATCCCAGTTGAAGACATTAAGGGTTATGTTGTAACAAGATTTGGTGGTAATAGAGTTTACCATGTAGACTACAATACACAATTTGATGGAATGTATTATTACTACAATACTCATGTAAATAACATTGAGATTGAAGATAAATTAGAAACTCTAGAAGGAGATCACTACGCTTTAGAACAAGGCTATGTATCACTAACTCCAATTGATGCTGACTTGGTATATTCACCAGCATTATCACTATTAAATAAGGACTTAGGAAATTTGTAATATGATTTATATTATTAGACATGGCCAAACTGACTGGAACAAAGAAGAAAGACTACAGGGCTTAATTGATGTACCTTTAAATGATGTTGGTAAGCAGGCGGCAATAGATGCTGGTAAAGAAAATACTGTTAAATTTGATGTTTGTTACTGCTCTCCACTAACAAGAGCTAAGCAAACTGCAGAACTATTCCTACATGGTCAAGATACTGAAATCATCATTGATGAAAGAATAAGAGAAGTTAGCTTTGGCAGTTATGAAGGACAAACAGTTCGTAGAAGTTCAGATTCACCAATTAGAAGATTCTTTATGGATCCTGCTAACTATGTTCCTGAAAACGGTGTTGAAGGTTACGATAAACTATATGAAAGAATTGATGATTTCTTATCTGATGTTATCGCCAAAGAGATTACCAAAAACAGGAATGTATTAATTTGTTGTCATGGTGTTTCTGGCAAATGCATCGTAAATGAATTTCACGATACACCACTAAGGGACTTCTGGTTAACAGAGCTACAAAATTGCCAATTACTAAGATTATTATAATCAAATTAAAGACTATTCAAAAAAAAGCGTTATTGTGCCCCAATAACGCTTTATTATTTATTATCTAAATATTCTTTAGCCTTTTTCAAGATTTCTTTATCACTGTCATAAGTTAATACTTCATAAGCGTCTTCATAGCTCATCCAACTAATAGAACTTACTTCTTCAATCTGATTAACTGTATCTGTATTTTCAGCCTTAGCGACAAAGTAGATAACATCTTTAATATGATTTTCTACAGGGCTATAGCTGATAACTTCTCTAAATGAAGTATCCACTATTACATCTAGTCCAGTTTCTTCCTTAATTTCTCTTAAAGTTGTCTCTTCTTCAGTCTCATTATCTTCAACATGTCCCTTGCACATTGCATAATGACCTTGAACCATCTTTTCTACTAAGAACAATCTTCCTAATTCACTATCAAGGTAAACAACTGCACCACAGCTCTTTTCTTTTACGACTTCTTTTCTTTTTGATAAGACGCTTAATCCAACAACGCCAAAAACGAAGATGAATAACGAAATAAATTGTGAAGTTGAAAACTTACCTACACTTCCTCTAATTAAGTCACCTCTGATAAATTCTAAAATATATCTTCCAATACTATAGATAACTAGATATGTAGAGAATAAGACACCTTTCTTTGTTATCTTTCTACTAAGAGTCAAAAGAATAAAGAAATGAACAAAGTTAGCTGCACTATAGATTAATTGTGTTGGTAATAATGTTACATTAGTAGGAGCTAACCCTCCTGCAGGAAAATGAACAGCACCAAAACCACTATATTCAATTCCATAACAGCAGCCTGCTAAAAAACAACCAATTCTACCAATAGCTTGAGCTAAAGCAGCAAATGGAATAATTAAATCTAAATAATCTAATAAATCTAATTTTTTAACCTTACAGAAGATATAAGCAGTAACAACTGCACCAATAATTGCACCATAAACGACAAATCCACCACTCAAGTCTAGTAGTACTGCTGGATTAGCGATAATTTCATCTAGAATAGTTATCCAGAATAAAACTTTAGCTCCTACTAATCCACCTAGTATACAAAACATCAATAATGGAAATACCATCTCTTTATCTAAGCCTTTTCTTGGTGCATCTTTTTCAGCTAAAGTGATACACAAGTAAAGACCAATTGCTATCATTAGTCCATATCCATGGACATCTAAAGGTCCTAACGAAAATAATACAGGTTTCATACTAACCCTCTTTCTTTAACTCTTCAATTATACCACACCCCAACAAAAAAAGGCTCTATCATATATAGAGCCTGTCTGTTACTTCTCTTCTCTGAATTGTTGAGCGTATAAAGTAGCGTAAACACCATTTTGAGCAAATAACTCCTCATGAGTACCTTGCTCGATGATTTCGCCATTAGAGATAACCGCGATTTCATCAGCGTTCTTAATAGTTGATAATCTATGAGCAACAACGAATGTTGTTCTACCCTTACATAATTCATCTAAAGCCTGCTGAATTAAAATTTCAGTAGTGTTATCTAAAGCACTTGTTGCTTCATCTAAGATTAAGATTGCTGGATCCTTTAAGAATACTCTAGCGATACATAATCTCTGCTTCTGACCACCTGATAATCTCACGCCTCTTTCGCCGACAACTGTCTCATAGCCATCTGGTAAAGTTAAGATATAATCATGAATATTAGCTCTTCTAGCAGCTTCATATACTTCTTCATCAGTAGCGTTTAGTTTGCCATAAAGAATATTGTTCTTAATTGTATCATTGAATAAATATACATCCTGCTGAACAATACCGATATTCTTTCTTAATGAATCTCTAGTTACTTCTCTAATATCCTTACCATCAATTAAGATAGCTCCATTAACAATCTCATAGAATCTAGGAATTAAATGACAAATAGTAGTCTTACCACCACCTGAAGGACCAACTAAGGCAAACTTCTTTCCCTTAGCGATATTTAAAGATACATTCTTTAATACATCAGTATCTTCATCATAACCATATGAAACATTTTTAATTTCGATGTTACCTTCAACCTTACCCATATCAGTAGCGTCATCGCTATCCTTTTCCACTTCAGTATCCATGATCTCGCAATATCTTTCAAAACCAGATACACCTGACTGAAACTGTTCCATAAAGCCCATTAATTGTCTTACTGGAGAAATGAACAAGTTAACTGATACGATAAATGCTGAATAGTCTGCAAAGTCAATTCTGCCATTAGCTAAGAACATACCACCAGCTAATAAGATAACAACATTGAAGATATCAGTGATAAAGCTTGTAGAAGATCCATATCTACCCATTGCACGGTAGTCTCTTTTACTTGCCTGTTTGAAATATTCATTATTAACTTCAAACTTTTCTGATTCCTTTTTAGCGTTTGTAAAAGCCTTAGTTACTCTAATACCAGCGATTGATGTTTGTAATTGAGCATTAATCTTACTAGTAGCCTTTCTAGTCATTCTTCTTGCTTCTAAGAATTCTTTTCTTAGTTTTGAAGCTACAAATACTAAGATAGGAACAATTGCGAAGATGATTAATGATAATGGAATATCAATTGAGCATAAATAGCCAAATGATAAAATCAAAGTAATTGTTGAAATAATGATATTTTCTGGACCATGGTGAGCAAGTTCTGCAATTTCAAACAAGTCATTTGTCATTCTTGTCATGATAGCACCAGTTTCATTGTTGTCATAGAATGTAAATGGTAACTGCTCTAAATGATTGAATAAGTTGCTACGCATTTCAGCCTGAATAGCTACACCCATCATATGTCCCTTAAACTGAATGAAATAGTTTAGTAACATTCTAATGAAGTACAAAACTAACAAACCTAATGATGCGTAAACAATCATCTGTAAATTCTGATTAGGAATATAGTTATTTAGCATCTGTCTAGTAATAACTGGATAAATAATAGCGATTACTGAAACAGCGAAAGATGCTAACATATCCATCATAAATAGTGTTTTATGAGGTTTGTAATAGGCAATAAATCTTTTAAACATATATTACATCCTTCCCATTGTGAATTGATATAAGCCAATACTTACTGCGTTACAAAGATTTAAAGAATCAATTGTAGGTAAATGCTTAATCAAAACTGATTGACCATAGTATTGGAATTCTGAAGGCAATCCTGTTGCTTCATTTCCAAACACAAGAGTAAATTTATCAGGAATTTCTATTTTATCCAACTGTTTTGCTCCATCAAGCATAAATGGGAATATTCCTCTTTCACTAATTGATGCCTTATATTCGTCAAAGCTATTGAAATATTGGAAGTTCAATTCGAAGAACGCTCCCATACTAGCTCTAATTGTCTTAGGATCATAAATATCAACACCAGGAGCGATAATAGCTATATTATTAATACCAAAACCGATAGAAGTACGAATGATTGTACCTAAGTTACCAGTATTGCTTGGATTGACTAAGCATACATGATTAGCGTTAGGATCAATCTTTGATTCATATTTCTTAAATACACCAATGATGTAACAATTATCCTTATCAGATAAGATATTGAAGATCTTATCGCTATTAATAATCTCAATTCTATTTGCATTAGCTAAAGATACTATCTTACGATAGATTTCGTTATCCTTCTGTTTTGAGTGAATATATACACTAATAACTTGTTTTGGATGCTGTTTTAGTAATTCTAGAGTTAATTCAGTACCTAAAGCGTATGAGTAATCAAAACTCTTCTTGTATTTTTGCATACTCTATCCTCCTTTTTTCACAAAATTAGCCCTTTTATACAAAAGGGCTAATTATGATATTTAATTTAAAACTTAAATGCTTAGTTACCGCGCTTGAAGAAATCAGGGATTTCAATATCGCCTGTATTATTAACTGGCTTCTGCGCACTTACCTGAGGCTTAACTTCGTATTGAGCAACTTCTACTGGTTCATTTTCAAATCCAGTAGCGATTACTGTAACGATGATAGAATCTTCTAATAATTCGTTATAAGCTAAACCGAAGATAATATCGATATCGTTACCAGCTGCTTCTTCGATAGTTTCAACAGCACATGTAGCATCTTCTAATGTTAATGAGTTACCACCAGAGATGTTAACGATTGCGCTTCTAGCACCTCTAATGCTAGCTTCTAATAATGGACAATCAACTGCTCTTCTTGCAGCTTCCTTGCTCATTTCTGTCTTATTCTTCATTTCATCAGCACTTACCTGACCAACACCGATTAATGCAGTGCCCTGACCAGCCATTGTAGCCTTAACGTCTGCGAAGTCAAGGTTGATTAATGCCTTGTAGCTTACTAAGTCTGTAATTGTCTGAACAGCCTGTCTTAATACGTTATCAGCTTCTAAGAATGCCTGATTAATTGGAACGCCACCTAATAATGCGCTAACCTTTTCGTTAGGGATGATGATTAATGAGTCAACCTGCTTTCTTAATTCATCAAGGCCATTAATAGCCTGCATCATTCTCTTCTTACCTTCAAACTTGAATGGCTTTGTACAAACACCGATTGTTAATGCGCCTGTTTCCTTAGCCGCCTTAGCAACGATTGGTGCAGCACCTGTACCAGTACCGCCACCTAAGCCTGTAGTGATGAAGATCATATCTGCATCCTTAACAGCGTTTTCGATTTCAGTGATTGATTCTAATGCAGCCTGCTTACCGATTTCTGGATTACCACCAGCTCCTAAACCACAAGTTGTATTAGCACCAATTAAAATTTTATTTTCACATTTTGAAGTAGATAATACCTGCTGGTCTGTATTAACAACATAGAAATCTACTCCTACTAAACTTGCCTCAACCATACGGTTAACAGCGTTACATCCGCCGCCACCTACACCAAATACTTTAATTCTAGTTACTGGATTGAATCCGCTCATACCTTAACCCTCTTATTCTTTCTCAAACAGCTTATCTGTTAGATTTTTAAATTTACTAGTGAGGCTTTCTCCTTCTTCCTTGCTTCTAGGCTGCTTAGCAACCAAGTTCTGCTTGAATTGGATCATATCAACACTATTTTCTTCTGAATTTCTTACTGCACTATAATCTCTATGGATATAGAACATACCTAATAATGCAGACCACTTAGATTCCCTAACACCTAATGTATCAGGACAATAGCAGATAACATTCTTTCCCATCTTAGCACTTAAGGCTTCAGCTAAATTCTGTAATTCAGCGCCTCTGCCTGTAACTAATACTGAAACGTTGTCTCTCTTTAAGATTTCGCTACAGCATAAGTTGAATGTTTCGATCATTTCAACTGATGGACTATATATGCATTTTTGAATATCATCATATGTAATGGTTTGAACTGTGTTCTTTTCATTCCAACGATTGATTACTCTATCTTCACCAGATTCTTCAGCGATCTTTCCATATCTGAACATCAATCTTGAAGCATCCTTGTATGATAATCTATATTTGCTTACAATTGGCTTGATTAATTCTGAGTATCCTGAGCTTTCAGCGAAGCTTGATACTAATCTACCATTGTAAATCAATGAGTAAACTGTATGATTACCTTCTAAATGAATATTTACTACATAATTATTGAAACTTTGTTCGAATAAAGCTGCCTCAGCTGAGCTGGCAAAACCATCCTGATAGATGTCGATAACCTTTAAACCCGCCTTATTAACTGCAGTTACATAGTCATAAGCAGTTAGCTTATCACCAGTGATGATATCAACCTCACCCTGTAGTAATTCACTCTTTTCATTTAATGGCATCTTAGGATAAGTGATACCATTGATTTTATAATTAGCACATGCAACATTAACTATTACACTATCCTGACCTACTTCACTACTGTAAGCTTCATCGAAAATCTTTTTGATATCTTCTTTTCTTACAACGTTACTGTCTAATAATTTATTAAATACCTTTGTAGTTCTTTTACTGCGATAACCAGGTATACATAATAGCACTGACTGTAATGGTGTTTTTAGTTTAACAGAAATGTTATTTGCAGCTTCTCTGATTGCCTCAATAACTTTATCTGATTCAGAAATAGTTAAACCATTAATTCCTTTACAGTTTACGCTTTCCTTAGCAATGATATATAAAACATCATTATAGAATTCGCCAACTACTAAACGAACCTCATCGCTTTCAATCTGTAATGCTGCTAAAATTTGATTCTTCTCCATTAGCAAAACACTCCTTACAATTATAAATATTTTAACATATTAAGAGCATCTTTTGTCATATAAATTTAGATATTATTGAACAATGGCCATACGCCTTGTTTGTCTGGAGTATGCTCTGGTAACTGGTAAATATCGTGTCCTGGATACTCATTTCCTTCAACAAATACAGGTCCCCTGTCAGAGAAAGCAACGTCCCAACCAATGTATCCCATCTCAGGAACTACACTAGCTGCTTCCTTACACATATCCAAAGCTTCTTGCCAATCAGGGAACTGGAATCCCTTGATAATATAGCCTGTTGCTGGATGATTTGCGTAAAGATTTTTCTTCTTATCAATTGCTCTATCCTTAACTATACCAGTAGCTAAATCAACTGGTGCTGTCATACCACCAGAGTTAAAGTTATCGACAAATGATCCATTACCGATTCTAAAGTAGGCGATGATAACATGTGATTTACCTTCCTTAAAAATAGTAACGATTCTTACTGTGTTGATACTTCCTGGATACACCTTGCTAACCTCAGAATTTTGAATAATAAATTCCTCAAGTTCAAAGTTCTTATTAACAAGATAGTTGTATAACTCTTCGCTATTAGCGTAATCGCTAGTTTTGATCTTTTCGATTCCTTTACCGCAACCACCATCATTTGGTTTAGCCATAAAGATATCATGAGATTCAATAAACTTAATTACATCTTCCTTATTACTAGTGTCCACATCTATCCAATCGCGCTTTAAGAACTTGTTGAATAATGTATTAAATTCAGCCTTGTTTTCAAAACAATGGAAGTATTCCTTCCGGTTATACTTTCTAACTAAATCATTGTTTCTTCCTCTAGTAATATAAGTTTCTCTTTGTTCATCTGTTAAATTGTACATTTCATATAAATCATAATCAGAATAACCTGCACCATATTTAACAGCGCAATCCTTCATATCTAAAAAGATTGCGATTCTACTCTTTTTAGTTTTCTTATGAATTTGATTAATTTTTACAAGCATAGTCTTATAATCCATATGCTTAATTCTATCGATTAGATACTTAATATCTGCCATTTTTCATCACCACTTGTATTTTACCATAGATACAACTAGAATAGTGATGACAATTAAATTATTTAGGTTTTATTAACAAATATCTCTTGCATTTACTTATCATAAATGATATTATAATCAAGCGTATGATTGAAAGGAGGTCACGGAATGTCTAGAGTATGTGCCATTACAGGCAAGGGACCTTTATCAGGTAACAAACGTTCAGATTCACTAAGAGCTACACGTCGTAGATGGAATGTAAATTTACAGAAAGTTAAAGTTACTATTGATGGTAAACCGCAGACCGTCAAGATGTCAGCAAGAGCTTTAAAAACATTAAAGTCTCATCAGGGTTAATTTGAATACAAAAGTTAGGCAACTAACTTTTTATTTTTATTAGAATATGGATATTATTTCTTCACTTAACGAAGTATTACAGTACTTAAGAGATCAAGAGATTGTATATACTATCACAAAGGGTGTGATTACTTACTTCTATTTAAGAGATGGTAGCATCACTGTAAAGAACCCAAGTGCTCATTACAAAATCTCTTTGGACCAGTTCAAACAATTGTTTGGAAAAGAAAACTTCTATCTATATGTTCCAAAAGATGAAGCTGTCAACACTGAAAAAGATGACGAGTATTACGCCTGGAAGAGTCGAAACGCACACTAAAAAAGAATTGTGATTCCACAATTCTTTTTTTATTGGCATTCACCACAACCTATTGGAGTTTTTTGAGAAATAGTATCCAGGTAGTTATCAAATATTGCCTCTAACTCTTGAAGTTGTTTTTGAGTTAATGGCTCATAATTATCGATATGGGATTCTACAGTTCTAGTATGAATCGCAACTACTTTACCTTGTTGGATAAAATAGATAGCACTTGCTACCGGCTTAATAGTACCATCATCATAGCTTTCCAAATATTGATCAAAGGCAAATTCAGACTTCTTCAATTGATTTGAGATAGCTATTAAATTTTCCTTGTTTCCCTTTTCATACTCTTCTCGATCTTTTTTTATGTTGTAGTAATAAATATTGATTCCAGAATACTTATTAACTTCATCAATTAATACTGGAATACTTCTTCTACACCAGCCACATTCTGGCCACCCCATATATACTACATGAGTGCCGTTTGATAGCTGTTTTAGTAAACCATCCAAATCAACATAAGTAACCGTATTATCTTCAGCTATTTCAATAGAGCTATAAAGACTACCATCATCATTAGCCTTATCATTCAACGCTTCATATTCTTCCTTAAATTTTACGCAATCAAGAATTGGCTTATCATTTCCCTTAGAACAGCCAATAATCGACAACATTAATAAAAGTGCTAAAATTGAAGCCAATAATTTTTTCATTCCTACTTTTCTAAATCAAGGATGTAATCAACAGCCTTAACTAATCCTTCCTTATGTCCAAAACAATAACTGCCAGCCACTAAAACTTCAAAGCCATGCTCTATAGCAACTTTGCTAGTATCACCATTGATACCACCATCGATTTCAATGTAGTAGTCTAAGCCATTATCCCTCTTATATTTGCTTAGGTAGTCACCCTTGCTCATCATGTCACTCATAAACTTCTGACCACCAAATCCTGGTTCAACTGACATAACTAAAACAAGTTCAACCTTATCTAAGAATGGTTCTAACACTGTTACATCTGTCTTCGGTTTAACAGAGATACCAGCCTTATAACCTTTCTTATGAATCTTATCAATGATTTCTAATACTTCTTGATCACTACTACATGCCTCGTAGTGGAAAGTAATTAAATCAGTATTTGTGTTATCGAAATAATCGACAACTTCCTTTGGATTTACAACCATTAGATGAACATCAATAAACTTATCAGTAAGCTTAGTCATCTGCTTTAAGATAGAAGGTCCAAAAGATATATTAGGTACGAAGTTTCCATCCATTACATCATAATGAATCCACTCTGCCTTACTTTCGTTTAATAGTTCAATATCCTTTTTTAAATCAGTAAAATCTGCTGATAAAACTGACGGAGCAACTATAATCATTATTCCCAATCCTTCCTAGTATTGCATAAAGGAACAACATCCAAATAATTTTGATATCTGTATTTAGATATTTCTCCACTAGCAACCTTTTGTTTAACTGCACATCCTGGTTCGTTAATATGATGGCAATCATTGAATTTACATACGCCAGCGTTTTCAAAATCCTTTAGACAGTTTGCTAAAATCATTGAATCGATTCTAGAAAAATCAAGTGATGAAAATCCTGGAGTATCAGCTAAATATCCTTGGGCTACTTCATACAATTCTGTATGTCTAGTAGTATGTTTTCCTCTACCTAAAGCCTTAGAAATCTCTTGAGTCTTTAGTGAAAAGTCTGGATCTAGCCTATTTAGTAAAGAGCTTTTACCTACACCAGATTGGCCAGCCAATACTGTAACCTTCCCTTTTAGATTTTCTTTAAGCTCTGTTAAATCATAATCTTTACCAATTAATATAACTTTATAACCGCTTTTACGATAATCATCTATATAGCTATAAACCACATTATCTTTCTCAACCAAATCCATTTTGCTGATAACGATAACAGGTTCAATATGGAAGTAGCTAATCAAGAATATTAATCTATCAACTAATACATTTGAAAAATCAGGATTAGCTGCAGACATAACAATCATAGCTTGATCAACGTTAGCGATTGCAGGTCGATAAAGCTCATTAGTTCTCTCATAGACTTTTTGAATGCACATCTTACCATCGATATCTTCTAGCTCAACCTTATCTCCTACTACTGGTTTTAAGCCTAATCTAAGCTTACCCATAGCAGTTGCGATATATGGTGTCTTATCTTGTCCTTCAACTGTATATCTATTTGAGACGATTCTAATAATTCTTCCTTGCATATTAATAATAGTAAATTGTGATTACTACACCTGGAGTTTGAGTATAGTAAGTGTTACATTCAGGTAAACAGCTTACAACTGTACCTGGTTCAAAAATATATTTACCTTCAGAATCCAAATTGGTTTCAATGTTCATCTGCTCAAGTTTAACCTTAGCACCCATTGATTCTAACATCTCCTTAGCTACCGCAATACTCTTATTCTTTAGCTCAGGAATCATGAATGAAACATATGTTGATACATTAAAATTAATTGTATGAGGATCTGTTGGTTCAACAACAGTATCAGCTGGAATATCCTGGAAAATAATTGTTCCAGCTTCATTGCTCTTGTCCTCTAATAATGAAACATTAACTGTAAAGCCATTCTTTTCTAATAAAGCTTTTACCTGGTCAATATTCATTCCTGTATAATCGCTGATTGTATATCTCTTACCTAAAGAAACTACTAGAGTAACCGAAGAGTTTTCCTTAACTACTGTATTTACAGCTGGAGAGATATTTATTACCTGACCCTTTTCATGATTATCAGTAGATTGATATGTTACTGACTCAACTCTGATATTCATAGATTCTAATACACTTCTAGCATCCTCAATATCATATAAGTAAATATCAGGGATTCTAACATCATTAGCGTTATAGTTAAAATCGGAAGTAATTCCCTTAATCATAAAGAAGAATACGATGCATAAAGCAACTGCAGCAAGAACCATTAAGAATCCTAATGAATCTCCACCACTCTTTTTCTTCTTTTTCTTGGCAGCTGTTGACTTGCTATTTTTACTAGTTTTATTAGTTTTCTTAGAATCAACCTGCTGCTGACCTTCCTTTTTGGCCATTAGTAAAGCCATATCGATCTTCTCTTCATCAAATCTTGAAGCATCTAGACATGTAACTAAATCGTTATACATATCCATAGCTGTAGCGTATCTTAAACTCTTATCACGGCATGTTGACTTAATTACGATATTTTCCACTGATTGAGGAATCTGTGGGTTGTATTCTCTAACGCTTGGAACATCATTTCTTAAATGTTTTAAAGCAATATCTACTGCACTATCACCATGATAAGGAACATCACTAGTTAATAGTTCATAGAATACGATACCTAAAGAGTAAATATCAGATTGAGCGCTGGCTGTCTTACCATTTGCTAATTCAGGAGCCAAATAATGAACTGAACCAACTACTGTTTCAGCTTGCGTTAATCCAGAACTATCTGCTGTATAAGCGATACCAAAGTCACTCAACTTAACAGTACCATCATCCTTAACTAAAACGTTTTGTGATTTAATATCACGATGGATGATACCTACTTTATGAGCGTGACTTACAGCTGATACTAGCTGTTTCATAATATTTACTGACTCGTCAATTGGTAAGGAACCTCTCTGCTTGATTAATTGTTTTAGAGTTCTTCCTCTAACATATTCCATGACGATATAGTTTTTACCATTGTCTTCTCCAACATCGTAAATTTCCACAATGTTAGGGTGAGAAGTATTACTGATAGCCATAGCTTCCTTCTGGAATCTCTGTAAATTTACTGGATCATCTGCTAATTCACCGCGTAACACCTTTACAGCTACTTCTCTTTTTAAGATAGAGTCAATGGCTAAATAAACATCGGCCATACCGCCTTCGCCGATAAGTTTAACGATAATATATCTGTTTGAAATCATATCTGCCATACTACTACCTCGAAACTACAACTACTGTAATATTGTCATATCCACCTGCCGCATTAGCTAATTCTACTAACTTAGTAGCTTTTTGCTTAGCAGTAAGTTTACTATCTCTCATAACTTCGCTTATTACTTCATGGCTAACATAACCATGCAAACCATCAGAACAAAGTAATAATTCCTTATAATCAAACTCAATCTTGAAGATGTCTACTTCGACACTTTGGAAAATACCAATGGCTCTAGTAATTACGTTTCTACCAGCAATCTTTTCAGCTAACTGAATATCGATACCTTTTTTATTAACTAACTCGTTAATTAAAGTATGGTCATCAGTTATCTGTATCAACTTACCTTGCTTAGTTAAACAATAACATCTGGAATCTCCAACATTGGCTACATATGTATTTTTATCATCCACAAAGGCAGCTACTAAAGTTGTACCCATACCCTTGTAATCTAAATTTTCAATTGATTGTTTATATACATCAATATTGACAATCTTGATCGCCTGATTGATCCATTCGTGCTTATCAACTGTTGTATAGCCTTTTTTAAAGATTGAAAGAAGTGATTCAGCAGCTATCTTACTAGCAACATCACCAGCCTTATTTCCTCCAATTCCATCACAGACAACAGCCATAGTAGCTTGTGAAGAAGTATTTAGAACGAAGTTATCCTGATTTATTTTTCTGATAAGGCCTTTATCAGTCAAACCAAAACTATTCATTTTTTCCTTTGCTCCTTTCATACTTGCTTCTTAATTGTCCACATGCAGCATCGATATCATCGCCATGCTTCTGGCGCAATGTACAGCGAACATTCTTCCCCATTAACTTATTGTATAAAGCCATGGCTGTCTTATAATCGGTTGAAACATAACCGTTTTCATCAACGTTGTTATAAGGGATAAGGTTAACATAAACATCAAAATCTCTAGTTAAGCTAGCTAACTGCTCAACGCATTCATCAGTATCGTTAACACCCTTTAATAAAATATATTCATAAGATAATCTTCTATTATTCTTACTAGCATAATATTTTAGTGCATCCATCAACTCACTAATTGGATAAGCTCTATTTACTGGCATAATTTTGCTTCTGATTTCATCATTAGGTGCGTGTAATGAGATGGCTAGATTGAATTGAGTCTGCTCATCAGCAAATCTTCTGATTCCCTTTACAAGGCCACAAGTTGAAATAGTAATATGTCTAGCACCAATACCTAAGCCTAAATCATGGTTAACTGTTTTCAAGAATGTTAGTACATTATCGTAATTATCAAAAGGTTCACCAGTTCCCATAACAACGATATGAGAAATTCTTTCACCTAAACTATCAACATCCTTTTGAACAGATAATACCTGCTGCACCATTTCTCCACTAGTTAAATCTCTCTGTTTCTTTAATAAGCCACTAGCGCAGAATGTACATCCCATATTACAGCCTACTTGGCTAGTAACACAGATACAGTTACCATAGTCGTAATGCATTAATACAGACTCGATTGATGAACCATCAGATAGCTCAAACAAGTACTTTCTTGTCTTATCCTTACTAACCTGAAGCTTTAGTGTATTTAATGATCCTATAGTATAATTTTCAGTCAAAAATTCTCTGAACTTCTTTGACAAATCTGTCATTTCTTCATAGCTATCAACCCTTTTACGGTATAGCCAATTAAAAATCTGTCCAGCATTAAACTTTTTAAAGCCATTAGCTAAACACATCTCGATTAACTGATCATAATTAAAATCATAAATAGACTGCATACACATTACCTCACATTAAATATTACCATAATAAAAAGCTATTAACCATAACGATTAATAACTCTTAATTAGTTTAGCGATATAAAATCCATCGGAATGGAAATCGAATGGGAAAATTGTTTTTTCTGATTCAACCTGATAGTCTGGATGTTGCTTAATGAAATTAGCAACCTGTCTTTCATTTTCCTTTTTATTTAAAGTACATGTTGAATATAGAATACTACCACCCTTTTTAACTAGCCTATCAGCTGTCTCTAATAGAGCTTTTTGAATATTAACTATATCATCCAAATCCTCTGGCTTAGTAGTAATCTTAATTTCAGGCTTATGTTTTAGTGTTCCTAATCCTGAACAAGGTGCATCTAATAAGATGGCATCGAAAGATTCTTCCTTAAATAATTCAGTCAATGTTACTCCATCATGACAAATTGTTTGTACATTTTTTAAACCATATCTATCGCAATTGTTTTTGATTAATTGAACTCTAAAATCATATAAATCATTAGAAACAACTAATCCTGTATTATGCATATTCATAGCTAACTGGATTGTCTTACTTCCAGGAGCTGCACACATATCTAATACCCTCATATTATCTTTAACATCTAATGTGTTAACTGCTAATTGAGATGATTCTGATTGAATAATTACCTTTTTCTCTTTGAAGTAATTACTTTCAATGATGTTACCATCATAATATAGACAGCCATCTACAGTTCCCTTAGTAAATTTAGGGTCATTTAATAACTGTTCTGTAGTAGTCAATAAATTATTAACCCTTAAAGATACCTTACCATCCAAACAATCCTCTAAGCATATCTTTTCGGAAATTTCTTTACCATAATGGCTATTCCATAAATTAACTAACCAATCAGGATGACTAGTTGTGATTGCTAAGCTTTCATTATTCAAGCTGGATTTATCAATATTTCTTAATACCGCATTAACAAAATTAACAAAAGCTCCACCTTTAACTTTTTTAGCTATATCTACAATTTCATTAACAGTAGCGTATGTTGGTTTATTTAATAGTAATATTTCATAAGTTGCCATATCTAATAAAATACAGATTTTTATATTTGGTAACTTCTTGACTGATTTACTCCAAGCTTCTCTAACTAAGCGATAGTTTCTTAGTGTTCCATATACTAATTGAGTCACTAAAGGACTATTGCCTTCAGTATTTCTTAAGGCAATATTAGAAAAACTTCCTTCATCAACAACCTTAACTAAAACGTTATAAGCTATCTCTCTTTCCTTCATCCTTTACTCCTACTCTAAAACATATGGATCCATATCAATTTGAATTGATACTTTTCTATTTTGTCCTTTTTGTTCTTTATACCACTTCCAGATTAAATCTACCATCTGATCGCGGTCTTTAAATTTCATAATAATTCTATGACGGTATTCATCTTTCTTTTTTAAAAGCTTACTAGGTCCTAATACCCTAAGAATACCTTCATTTCTAAAATATTCACTAGCTTTATAAGCCAAATCCTCACTTAACTCTAACTCATTAGAATTAAATGAAATAGCACACATATAACTATATGGTGGATACTTACCAATCTTACGATAGTTCATCTCTTGGCCAAAGAACTTACCATAATCGCCACTAGCTGCTAGCCTAATTCCATAATGATTTACATCATAACATTGAATAAATACTTCTCCTGGATCCTTGCTACGACCGCTTCTTCCAGAAGCCTGGACAATTAAATCAAATGTTACTTCTACACTACGATAATCGCTATGATTTAATGGTCCATCAGCGTTGAATACCCCGACTAGTGTTACATCAGGATAATCTAAACCCTTGGCTATCATTTGAGTACCAATCATAACATCGTATTGATGCTCTTCAAATTTCTTTAGTAATTCTGCATGTGACCCTTTTGTTCTTGTTGAGTCAGCATCGATTCTTAATACCCTACTTTCAGGGAATAAACTTTCAACTTCTTCAGCTAATCTTTGAGTTCCTAATCCATAGTTACGCCATTTTTTACTGTCGCATTTTGGGCAAGTAATATCAGCGCTGATGCTATAACCACAGCTATGACATATCAACTTGTTCTCATCTTTATGATAGCTTAACGCTACATCACAATGAGGGCAACTTACTACTTCCCCACAGCTACCACACTTCATTACTGGAGTATATCCTCTTCTATTTAGTAATAAAATAGTTTGTTTATGATTTTTTAATCTATCACTCATCGCTTTAGCTAAAGGTTCAGAAATAATAAAATTACCTTTTCTAAGCTCGTAGTTCATATCAATCAAATGAGTCTTTGGTAGATTATTTGAAATACGCTTGTTTAAAGTTACTAGTTTATAAACACCCTTTAAGCCTCTAGCATAGCTTTCTAGAGTTGGAGTTGCGCTGCCTAAAACAACCTTACAATTATGATTATCACTACGCTTAATAGCGATATCCTTTGTATTATATCTTGGTGAAGAGTCTTGTTTATATGAACCATCATGTTCCTCATCTAAAACTATTAAACCTAAATTATCAAAAGGCATAAATACGCTGCTTCTTGTACCGACTACTATCTTAACCTTACCTTGTTTAACTAAAAGATATTGTTGATACTTTTCTGTATTTGATAAACCTGAATGATAGATGGCAATAGAAGAAGTAAAGCGTGATTTAAAACGTGATACCATCTGTGGAGTTAAACCTATTTCAGGAACAAGAATTAATACCTGCTTACCTTGTTCAACTACCTTTCTAGTCATCTGAATGTATATTTCTGTTTTACCAGAGCCAGTTAATCCGTGTAACAAAACAACATTTTTATCAGTATTAGTAATTTCTTCAATCGCATTTTTCTGTAATTCTGATAACTGGTAATCACTTTCAACGTATTTTAATTCAGCTGTTTCAGCTTGTTTTTCTCTATCTTCAACGACTAATTGTCCTGTTGATTTATACTTGTTGTAACGATATTCACTAACGCTTTCCTTAAACTGCTTAAGCGTCATCTCTTTAGTTGATAGATTATGTAAATCTAATAGTGTATCATCCTTAATAACAATCCACTTTTCCTTAGCGCTAGATTTAGCACCGCTTGTTGGCTTTAAAGATGGAGGTAACATTGCTTGAAAACAAGAGATTACTGGAGAGATTGTTTGTTTACTCATCCATAATCCAAGATTATAAAGTTCATCATTCAATAAAGGTTCATTATCGATAACTTCTATTACTTCTTTAATATTATAACCTTCCTTTTGGCAATACTTAGCTAAATCTTCCACATCAAAAACCTCATCGATAAAACCGATGATTTTCTGACCATTAAAATCTACTCTCACTCTCATGCCTTTTTCTACTCGCTTATCTCCATCATAAAAATATGAGAAAGTGTTATTTAATTGCATAAGAGGGTGCTCAATATATACCTTTACAATCTTCATAAAATTACCTAAGTAAATTTTAACACAAAAAAAGAAGGTTAGAGCAACCTTTACTAGCGTGCTCTAACCTTTGATCTTAAAATACAAGTCATAACTAAACAGATTAATGAATTAACTGCAATAATACTCATGATGATATTAAGCTTGTCTCCTGTATCAGGAATTAATGAATTAGTTATCTCATAAACGATTGGTTCGATATCTTCTAAATCATTCTTATCTCTTTTATCTGCTTCCTTAATGTCAATGTAGATTTCTTTTTCCCTTTGTGCAAATCCTTCTTTTGGTTTTGTCTCCTTTAAGTAGTATTCCTTATT
The DNA here is from genome assembly GCA_045599505.1 of Erysipelotrichaceae bacterium. Classification (GTDB taxonomy): domain Bacteria; phylum Bacillota_I; class Bacilli_A; order Erysipelotrichales; family Erysipelotrichaceae; genus UBA1783. The sequence goes on from JAZRWC010000013.1 coordinate 20,156, forward strand.
AGCAGCCACAATAAAGAACACTTCACCATTTTCATCAGTTAGTTTGATGCATTCATTACCATCTATATCCTTAGCAACTTCATTACTATCTACCACAAATAATGTAAATTCTGTATCAGATAAAGGATTTAATTCATCATCAGTCTTAACCACCTTTACCATGATTACTTTACTATCATCATAAGCTGATAAGTCAATATATTCATCAAATTCAAGATTATCATCATCAATTTCAAACACCTCTTCACTTAATGAATAGTAATCGTTTCCTTCAATTTCTTTAATGTAATAACTCTTATTAATTGAATATGGATAGTTAAAATATACTTCTCCAGATTTATCAGTAATTTCACTGTCTACTAGCTCATCATTTTCATCAAACAAGCCATAAGTAACATTACTTACGTAAGCATCTGTTTCACTATCCTTCTTTACTAGTTTTACTTTGACAATCTTGCCTTCTTCAATTGATTCAATAGTAAAATCCTTATCAAAGTCAAAATCTTCTAATAAAATTACTTCATATTTTGTTGTATCAAGGTTATATCCATAAGGAGCTTCAATTTCTTTTACATAGTAGTTTTGATCATAACTGTAGATATATTCAAACTGCAGTCTGCCTTCTTCATCTGTTAGCTTTTCTTCTAGCAACTTGTCATTTTCATCAAATAGACCATACTTGCCATTTTCTAATGGATATTTAGTAATAGAGTCTGTTTTATATAGAGAAATACAAACAGTTTTACCTTCTTCTGAACTCTCAATTTCATATACTTTTTCAAAGTCAAATCCATCATTTATATCTACTAGATACTTTTCTTCATCTAGCTTAT
>JAZRWC010000014.1:0-28333 GCA_045599505.1 Erysipelotrichaceae bacterium
TAAATAGAGGATATAACTCTTTAAAGCGTAGCGCAACAAACTTAAGCGCTCCTCAGAAACGTGGGGTATGTACTCGTGTTGGTACAATGACACCAAAGAAGCCAAACTCAGCTTTAAGAAAGTACGCCCGTGTACGTTTAAGTAACGGAATGGAAGTTACAGCTTACATCCCAGGAATCGGACACAACTTACAGGAACATAGCGTTGTCTTGATTCGTGGAGGACGTGTTAAGGATTTACCAGGTGTAAGATACCATATTATTCGTGGCACTATGGACTGTGCAGGTGTTAACAACAGACGCCAGAGCCGTTCATTATATGGTGCTAAGAGACCAAAAGCATAAAAATTTGATAGAAGGAGGTTATAACAATGCCAAGAAAAGGACATATTGCTAAAAGAGACGTATTAGCAGATCCAATTTATAATTCAAAGTTAGTTACTCGCTTAATCAACCGTATTATGCTTGATGGTAAGAGAGGAACTGCTCAGACAATTTTATATAACGCATTTGAAATCGTTGAAACAAAGACAGGTAAGCCAGCTATGGAAGTATTCGAAGCTGCATTAGATAACATTATGCCAGTTTTAGAATTAAAGATGAGAAGAGTTGGTGGTGCTAACTACCAGGTACCAGTAGAAGTTTCTCCAGAAAGAAAACTTACTTTAGGTTTAAGATGGTTAGTTAATTATTCTCGTTTACGTAACGAAAAGACAATGGAATTACGTTTAGCTAATGAAATTATCGATGCTTCAAACGGTACAGGTGGATCTGTAAAGAAGAAGGACGATACTCATAAGATGGCTGAAGCTAATAAGGCTTACGCTCATTTCCGTTGGTAGTAGGTGTCAAATATGCCTCGTGAATTTGATTTACTACATACACGTAATATCGGTATCATGGCTCACATTGATGCTGGTAAGACTACTACAACAGAAAGAATTTTATATTACACAGGAAAAACTCACAAGATCGGTGAAACTCATGATGGTAGTGCAGTAATGGACTGGATGGAACAGGAACAGAAGAGAGGTATCACAATCACTTCTGCTGCTACAACTGCTACATGGAAGGGTCATCGTATCAACGTTATCGACACTCCAGGTCACGTAGACTTCACAGTAGAAGTTGAAAGGTCATTAAGAGTACTAGATGGTGCAGTTACAGTATTAGACGCTAAGGCTGGTGTTGAACCACAGACTGAAACAGTATGGAGACAGGCTTCAAGCTATGGTGTTCCAAGAATTGTTTTCGTAAACAAGATGGACGCTACAGGTGCTGACTTCTACATGTCTTGTGACACAATCAAGAAGCGTTTAGGTGCTAAGGCTTGCCCTATCCAGTTACCTATCGGTGTTGAAAACTATTATGATGGTATTATCGATATCATCGAAAGAAAAGCATATTCATTCTCACCAGATGTAAATAAACCTGATATTGAAATCGAAATTCCAGCTAACATGGTAGACGATGTAGAAATGTATCGTATGCAGTTATGCGAAATGATTTCTGATTATGATGAAGAATTCATGATGAAGGTTTTAGAAGGTGAAGAAGTTACAGTTGAAGAAATCAAGGCTACAATCAGAAAGGCAGTTATCTCTGGTGAATTCTTCCCAGTTATGAGTGGTGCTGCTTATAAGAATAAGGGCGTAGTTCAGATGTTAGACGCTGTAGTTGAATACTTACCTTCTCCATTAGATATCAACTCTATGAAGGGTGAAGATGAAGATGGTAACCCAATTGCAGTAGAAGCAAGCGATGACGCTCCATTCGCTGCATTAGCATTCAAGATTATGACTGACCCATTCGTTGGTAAGTTAACTTACTTTAGAGTTTACTCTGGTACAGCAACAAGTGGTTCATATATCTACAATGCTACTAAGGGACAGAGAGAAAGATTTGGTCGTTTAATGCAGATGCATGCTAACCACCGTCAGGAAATTCCTGAAGTTCACGCTGGTGATATCGCTGCAGCAATCGGCTTCAAGTACACAACAACTGGTGATACTTTATGCGATGAAAAGCATCCATTAGTATTAGAATCAATGGTATTCCCAGAACCAGTTATCAACTTATCAGTTGAACCAAAGACAAGACATGACCAGGATAAGATGGGTATGGCATTAGCTAAGTTAGCTGAAGAAGACCCAACATTCAAGACTTACACTGATCATGAAACAGGTCAGACTATCATCGCAGGTATGGGTGAATTACACTTAGATATCATCGTTGATAGAATGAGAAAAGAATTCAACGTTGAATGTAACGTTGGTAAGCCTCAGGTTGCTTACAGAGAAACTATCACTGCTACTGCAGAGTGTCAGGGTAAGTTCGTAAGACAGTCAGGTGGTCATGGTCAGTATGGTGATGTTTGGATCAGATTTGAACCAAACGAAGATAAGGGCTTTGAATTCGTTGATGCTACTGTTGGTGGTAGCGTACCAAAGGAATTCATCAAGCCAACTGAAGAAGGCTTAAGAGACGCTTTAAATTCTGGTTTACAGGCAGGATATCCTGTAATCAATATTAAGGCTACATTATTCGACGGTTCATACCATGATGTTGACTCAAGTGAAAACGCATATAAGATTGCTGCTTCATTAGCATTAAAGGAAGCTGCAAAGAAGTGTGCTCCAGTATTACTTGAACCAATTATGAACGTTGAAGTTACTGCACCAAGTGAATACTTAGGATCAGTAATGGGTGACGTTACTTCTAGAAGAGGTCAGATCGTTGACCAGGAAGAAAGAGGAAACGCTATTGCTGTTAAGGCAATGGTACCATTATCTGAAATGTTCGGTTATGCAACAGCATTAAGATCATTCACTCAGGGTAGAGGTAATTATGTAATGCAGATGGACCATTATTCACAGGTTCCAAAGAGCATTACTGAAGAGATTGTAAAGCGTAATAATGCTTAATTATTATTGCTTAAAATAAGGAATTGCTTTACAATAAAGTAAGATAACTAGTTAAATTAGGAGGAAAAAGTTAACTTATGGCAAAGGAAAAATTTGACAGAAGTAAGGAAGATGTTAACATTGGTACAATCGGACATATTGACCATGGTAAGACTACATTAACTTCTGCAATCACAAAGGTTTTAGCTAAGAACGGTATGGCTAAAGAAATGAATTACGACCAGATCGACGGTGCTCCAGAAGAAAAGGCTAGAGGTATCACTATCAACACTGCACACGTTGAATATGAAACTGCAAAGCGTCACTACGCACACGTTGACTGTCCAGGTCACGCTGACTACATCAAGAACATGATCACTGGTGCAGCTCAGATGGACGGTGCTATCTTAGTAGTTGCTGCTACAGATGGACCAATGCCTCAGACAAACGAACACGTATTATTAGCTCGTCAGGTAGGTGTTCCTGCAATCGTAGTATTCTTAAATAAGTGCGATATGATGGAAGGCGAAGAAGATTTCATCGACTTAGCTGAAATGACAGTTAGAGAATTATTAGGTAAGTACGAATTCGACGAAGAATGCCCAATCATCCGTGGTTCAGCATTAAAGGCTATGGAAGGCGATCCTACTTACGAAGCATGCATCATGGAATTAATGGATGCAGTTGATGAATACATCCCTTCTCCAGCTAGAGAAGACGACAAGCCATTCTTAATGGCAGTTGAAGATACAATGACTATCACTGGACGTGGTACAGTTGCTACAGGACGTGTTGAACGTGGTGTATTAAAGGTAAACGAACCAGTTGAAATCGTTGGTATTAAGGAAACTCAGAAGTCAGTTGTTACTGGTCTAGAAATGTTCAGAAAGACATTAGATTTCTGCCAGGCTGGTGATAACATCGGTGCATTATTACGTGGTGTATCTAGAGACCAGATCCAGAGAGGTCAGGTTTTAGCTAAGCCAGGTTCAGTACAGCCTCATACAGAATTCAAGGCTCAGGTTTACGTATTATCAAAAGAAGAAGGTGGACGTCATACTCCATTCGTATCTAACTATCGTCCTCAGTTCTATTTCAGTACTACAGACGTAACTGGCGTTATCAACTTACCAGAAGGTGTTGAAATGTGTATGCCAGGCGATAACGTAGAAATGACTGTTGAATTAATTCACCCAATCGCTGTTGAATTAGGTACTAAGTTCTCAATCCGTGATGGTGGACGTACAGTTGGTGCTGGTAACGTTACTGAAATCATTAAGTAATTTATCTAAACTAAACGTTATATAAAAGAGCTATATGCTAGTCATATGGCTCTTTTTTTGCGGTTGTGGAAAACTGATGGATGTATGGAATATTGTTATGAACATCTGCTTCTTTTCCTTAATTGAGTAAATGATATATAATACTGATATGGATAAGAAAACTTTTGTTGAAAACACATTATTTTATGGAATAATAGCTGCCATCATATATCTTGTATATAAGAAGCTATTACCGATATTAACACCATTTATCATAGGTTTTATCATTGCCTATGTTGCTCATGAGATATCAAAGAAGTACACAGGAGAAATGGAAAAGAATATTAAGATACTTGTTTTGATTTTCTTGTATGTAATATTTGTGTTAGTGATGGTTCTTTTAAGTGTGTACTTATTAGATAAACTAGCTGTATTTGTTCAATATATTATTGAGGTATCGGGTCAGATTGAACCAATTTTAAATGATTTATATAAACAGATTATAAACTTAAATGTCAGCCTTCCTAATGAGGTGATGCAGGTTATTAATAGTGCTGCTGATTCTGTATTTGGTATTTTACAGTCAGTTTTAGTTACTGTTTCAGGATGGTTAGTTTCACTTGTAACATCTATTGTTTCTAGCGTTCCTAACGTAATTATTTCAACTGTAGTAGCTATTGTATCTTCTTTCTACATCTTATTAGATTATGATAAATTCATTTCTAATGCCTCTAAATGGCTTCCTGAAAAGGTTAAAAATGTACTAAGAGATTTAGTTAGTTTTATTAAAAATAAACTATTTAAGATTATTAAATCTTATGTTGTTATTATGGGCTTAACATTTGCAGAATTACTATTTGGCTTTATTGTATTAGGAATTAAACCTGCAGCTACTTATGCAGCATTAATAGCATTGTTAGATATATTGCCAATATTAGGAGTAGGAACTGTACTTATTCCTTGGGGATTAGTTGACTTGTTTACAGGTAAGATTATTAAAGGCATATTAATCTTAATTCTATATGTAGTGATCACTGTTGTAAGACAGTTTGTTGAACCAAAATTAGTAGGTGCTGATTTGGGCTTAGATGGATTTACTACACTAGTATTAATGATGGTTGGTTTAAATCTTGGTGGATTAGTAGGAATGATTGGCTTGCCTCTATTATTATCATTTATTATATATATGAGGAACATCCGTGCCAAAAATGAACAAACAAGTTAAATAATTGTACTTAAATATATAATAAGTTATAATGAATTTAACAAAATGAGGTGAATAAAAATATGATTAGTGTATTAGTTATGAGCCATGGTAGAATGGCTGATGGTATGGTTGACTCTTGCAAATTATTCTTTGGTGAAGGTGTGGAAAAGGTTAAGGCTTTATGCTTATTACCTACAGATGATCCAGAACAGTTCGATGAGAGAATCAGAGCAGCAGTTAGTGAATTAGATGATGGAAGTGGCGTTGTAGCTTTCTGTGATTTATTAGGTGGAACTCCTAGTAACAGAAGTATGTACGTTGTAGCTGAAAATCCTAATGTAAAGGTAGTTACAGGTATGAGCTTAACAATGTTATTAGAATTATTAGGCAGAAGACTAATGGTTGAAAACGTATCTGAATTAGATTTAGATGAATTAATGAATGTAGGTAAGGATGGAATCACTTGCCTAAACAAGATGTTTGAACAGTAAAATATATAATAATTAAGTTGAAACATTGCTAAAAACGGCTAGAAATAGCTGTTTTTTTTGTTATGAAAACAGGAAAGCGTTTTCATAAAAATATAGGATATTTTGATACTGATATTAGGTTCATTAATAGTGAAATATAGAAAAAATAAGAAATGTCTTCAATAAAAAGTGGTGCAGAAGCACCAAAATTCAAAAATAAGAAAAATACAAAAAATATCGATAAATAAATAAAAAATATGTTGCAATGGGTAGGATTATGTAGTATATTTATATGTGCGACCGTAGGGACACGCGAGGTTGCCGGCACACTAGAATTCGTTGTCATGGTTGTGATGCCGGGTAATTCGCGCCGAACGGGTCTATCATGGAAATAGACAGCAAAATAAGGAGGAAATATCCATGGCAAAGAACACAGTTAGAATTCGTCTAAAGGCTTATGAACATCGTTCTTTAGATTCAGCTACAGCAAAGATCGTTGAGGCTGCATTAAATCACGGTGCAAAGAAGGTTGTTGGACCAGTACCACTACCAACTGAAAAACAGGTAGTAACAGTTATCAGAGCTACTCACAAGTATAAGGATTCACGTGAACAGTTCGAAATCAGAACTCATAAGAGATTAATCGAAATCATCGGACCTACACCTGAAACTATTAACGCATTAAGCGGTTTAGAATTACCAAGTGGCGTTGATATCGAAATCAAATTATAAGATTAAGGAGGAGGCATCATGAAAGGATTAATTGGACGTAAGCTTGGGATGACTCAAGTATTTACAAATGATGGGACACTCATTCCAGTTACAGTCGTTGAAGTAACACCAAACGTTGTTACTCAGATCAAGACAGTTGAAAACGACGGTTATGTAGCACTACAACTTGGAATGGAAGACTTAAAAGAACACAAAGCTACAAAAGCAAACGTAGGACACGCAAAGAAAGCTAACACAGCTCCTAAGAGATTCTATGCAGAAGTTAAGAGCGATGAAATGGCTGGCTTAGAATTAGGCGCTACAGTTACTGCTGATTTATTCTCAGCAGGAGATATGGTAGATGTTCAGGGAACATCTCGTGGTAAAGGTTACATGGGTGCCATTTACCGTAACAATCAGCATATGTTAATGGAAACACACGGTGTTGGTCCTGTACATAGAACTGCTGGTTCAATGGCAACTATCGGACGTAACAATGGTTATATCAATAAGAACAAAGTTATGGCTGGTCAGGAAGGTAACTATACAACAACTAACCAGAACCTTGAAATCATCAAGGTTGATATGGAACACAACTGCTTATTAATTAAGGGTAACGTTCCAGGACCTAAGAAGGGTCTTGTAGTAGTAAAGACAACAGTAAAACCTGTTAAGCATGTTGAACCTGTTACTTTATATACTGCTAATAAAGAGGAGGCTTAAGACATATGGCAATTACATTAGCTGTAACAAACCAGAGCGGTGCTAAGTTACATGATATTGAATTAAACGAAGCTGTATTCGGTATTGAGCCAAATCAGCAGGCAATGTTCGATGCAGTTGTTATGCAGCAGGCATCATTACGTCAGGGTACTCACGATACTAAGGGTAGAAGTGAAGTATCTAAGACTGGTAAGAAGTCAATCCGTCAGAAGGGTACAGGTGGAGCAAGACATGCTCAGAAGTCAGCACCTCAGTTCGTTGGTGGTGGCGTAGTATTCGGACCTGCTCCTAGAAAGTACGGATACAAGTTAAACCGTAAGGTTGGTAGATTAGCATTAAGATCTTACTTATCAACATTCGTTGCAGAAGGCAAGTTAATGGTTGTTGATAAGATCGAAATGGAATCAGTTAAGACTAAGGACTTCGTTAAGGTTATGAGTGACTTAAACGTTGACCGTAAAGTATTATTCGTTTTCGAAGAAAGCGAAAATTGGGAAAATGCTTGGTTAAGCATGAGAAACTTACCAAATGCTGATTTCGAATTAGCAGATGGTATTAGCTGCTTAGAATTAGCAAATACTTACACAGTAGTTGCTACTGAAACAGCAATCAAGAGAATTGAGGAGGCTTTACAGTAATATGGCAGCAAGAGATGTAATTATTCGTCCAATCGTAACTGAAAAGTCATTAGTTTGTCAGGAAGCTGACAACAAGGTAACTTTCGAAGTTGCTAAGGGCACAAACAAGACACAGATTCGCCAGGCAGTTGAAGAAATCTTCAATGTTAAGGTTGAAAAGGTTAATGTTTCTAACACAAAGAGCAAGGCTAAGCGTGTTGGAAAGTACTCTGGTACAGTTTCTGGATACCGCAAGGCTATCGTTAAGTTAGCTGAAGGTTATTCAATTGACTTGTACGACAAAGAGTAATTTATCGGAAGAAGAACGCTATTTCCGGAAAAAAACGCGTAAGGAGGAGAAAAAGTGGCAATTAAAAAGTATAAGCCTACGACACCTGGTCGTAGAGGAATGACTTCTATTGACTACAGTGCTGATATCACTGCTAGCAAACCAGAACGTTCATTATTAGCTCCTATCACTTCAAAGGGTGGCCGTAATAACAACGGTCGTATCACTACTAGACATCAGGGTGGTGGCCATAAGAGAGCTTATCGTATCATCGACTTCAAGCGTACTAAGGACAATGTTCCTGCTACAGTAGCTACAATCGAATACGATCCAAATAGAAGTGCATTCATCGCATTATTAAATTATGCAGATGGTGAAAAACGTTATATCATCGCACCTCAGGGCTTAACTGTTGGTATGACAGTTGTAAGCGGTGAAAAGTGCGACATCAAGGTTGGTAACGCATGTCAGTTAGGCAATATGCCTGATGGTACAATGATTCACAACGTTGAATTAAAGCCTGGTAAGGGCGGACAGTTAGCAAGAAGTGCTGGATGTTCAGCTCAGATCTTAGGTTCTGAAGATAAGTACACATTAGTTAGATTATCTTCAGGTGAAGTTAGAAGAATCTTAAGCGTATGCAGAGCTACAATCGGTGTTGTAGGTAATGCAGACCACAGCTTAGTAAATATTGGTAAGGCTGGTAGAACTCGCTGGATGGGTGTTAGACCTACAGTTAGAGGTTCTGTTATGAACCCAGTTGACCATCCACATGGTGGTGGTGAAGGTAGATCTCCAATCGGCCGTAAGTCACCAATGACTCCATGGGGTAAGAAAGCTATGGGTGTTAAGACACGTAAGAAGAAGAACAAGAGCAATCAGTACATTGTTCGTCGTCGTAATGGTAAATAGTGAAAGGAGAAGATAAAGATGAGTCGTAGTATTAAGAAGGGCCCATTCATTGATGAAAGCTTAAGAAAGAAAGTTGATGCATTGAATAAGGCTGGCAAAAAAGAAGTTATTAAGACTTGGAGTCGTCGTTCAACTATCTTCCCATCATTTGTTGAACATACATTCGCAGTTCACAATGGTAAAGAACACGTACCAGTTTACGTTACAGAAGATATGGTAGGACACAAGTTAGGTGAATTCGTACCAACAAGAAAGTTCGGCGGACACACTGAAGAAGATAGAAAGGCTGGCAGATAGGAATATGGAAGTAAAAGCAATCGCAAAGAACGTCCGTTTGACTCCTAGAAAAGTCAGACTAGTATTAAACCTTGTAAGAGGTAAGAGCGTTAAGGAAGCTGAAGCAATCTTAAAGTTCACTCCAAGAGCTGCTGCTGCAGCTGTTGGTAAGGTAGTTAAGTCTGCTGCTGCTAACGCTACAAACAACCATGGTTTAGATGGTGAAAAGTTATACATCAAGGCTTGTTTCGCTGATGAAGCAAGAGTATTAAAGAGATGGATGCCAAGAGCTAAGGGCTCTGCAAGCCAGATCTTAAAGAGAAGCAGCCACATCACAGTTGTAGTTGCTGAAAAGGAATAGGGGGAACATTTATGGGTCAGAAAGTATCACCTATCGGAATGCGTGTTGGCGTAATCCGTGATTGGGAATCAAGATGGTTTGCTGAAAAAGAATACGGTACTTTATTACAGGAAGACGTTAAGATCCGTGAATGCTTATTCGCTGAACTTAAGGATGCTGCTGTAAGCCGTATCGAAATTGAAAGATCAAAGAACGTTGTTGTTGTATACATCAAGACAGCTACTCCAGGCGTTGTTATCGGCGCTGAAGGTGCAAGAGCTGAAGGATTAAAGACAAAGGTTGAAAAGATCGCTAAGGGTAAGAAAGTTAACATTAAGGTTGTTGAACTTGCTAACCCTGAATTAGACGCTCACTTAGTTGCAAGAAGCATCGCTGATCAGTTAGAAGCAAGAGCTTCATTCAGAACTGCTCAGAAGAAGGCTATCCAGAAGACTATGAGAGCTGGTGCTAAGGGAATCAAGACTTCTATTAGCGGAAGACTTGGTGGAGCTGATATCGCTAGAGCTGAAGGTTATTCAGAAGGCGTAGTTCCATTACATACAATTAGAGCTGATATCGACTATGCAATCGAAAAGGCAATGACTACATATGGTATCTTAGGTGTTAAGGTATGGATCTGTAGAGGTGAAGTATTAAAGGGCCAGATGGTTCAGGAACCAGAAGCTCCAAAGTTCAACAATGCTAGAAACGATCGTAGAAGAAATAATCGTGCTCCAAGAAGAGAAGCTAGACCACAGGTTGAGGCTAAGGAGGTTACTGAATAATGTTAACACCAAAGAGAGTAAAATACAGAAGACCTCATAGAGTAAGCTACGAAGGCAGAAGTAAGGCTGGAAGAGAAGTAACTTTCGGTGAATTCGGCTTAGTTGCTGAAGAAGGCGCATATATCACAAATAATCAGATCGAAGCTGCCCGTGTTGCTATGACTCGTTATATGAAGCGTGGCGGTAAGGTTTGGATCAAAATCTTCCCTCACATGGCAAAGACTAAGAAGCCGTTAGAAGTAAGAATGGGTTCTGGTAAGGGTGCACCAGAAGGATGGGTAGCAGTTGTTCAGGCAGGACGTGTCTTGTTTGAAATTGCTGATGTTAGTGAAGAAGTAGCAAGAGAAGCATTACGTTTGGCATCTCATAAGTTGCCAATCAAGACACGCTTCGTTGTTAAAGGAATGGAGGCTAAATAGTCATGGAAAAGATGAAGGAAATCAGAGCATTATCAAATGATGCTTTAGAAAAAGAAATCTTAACATTAAAAGAAGAACTATTTGACTTACGTTTCAAGCAGGCAACTGGTGTTATTGATAACCCTGCACGTATCAGAGAAATCAGAAAAACCATTGCACGTATTAAGACTGTTTTGACTGAACGTCAGAACGGTAATGCGTAATCAGGAGGTCAAACAGTTATGGAAAGATCAAATCGTAAAGTATTACGCGGAACTGTAGTTAGCGATAAGATGGACAAGACAATTGTTGTTGAAATCACTACAGCAGTTAAGCATGCTAAGTATGGCAAGCGCGTTAAATATTCAAAGAAGTTCTATGCTCACGACGCTGAAAACACTGCATGTGTTGGCGATATCGTAGAAATCATGGAAACTCGCCCATTATCAGCAACTAAGCGTTTCCGCTTATTATCAGTTGTTGAAAAGGCTCAGGTGTTATAGGAGGTAAAGATCGATGATTCAGAATGAAAGTAGATTAAAAGTTGCTGATAACACAGGAGCTAAGGAAGTATTAGTAATCCGTTGTTTAGGTGGTTCTAACAGAAAGACTGCTTCAGTTGGTGATGTAGTTGTATGTGCTGTTAAGAGCGCTTCTCCAAACGGAACAGTTAAGAAGAGCCAGGTTGTTAAGTGCGTAATCGTAAGAACTAAGTATCCTGTAAGAAGAGAAAACGGTACTTACATCAGATTCGATGACAACGCTGCAGTTATTATTAAAGATGATAAGTCACCAGTAGGGACTCGTATCTTCGGCCCTGTAGCTAGAGAAGTTAGAGATGCTGAATATACAAAGATCGCTTCCCTTGCTGCTGAAGTATTATAGGAGGCACTTGTATGAAAATTAAAAAAGGTGATAAAGTACAGGTAATTGCTGGTAAGGATAAGGGCGTTACTGGTGAAGTATTAGCTGTTTATCCAGATAAGAATAAGGTAGTTGTTGAAGGTGTTAACATCTTAAAGAAGCATGTTAAGCCATCACAGTTAAACCCAGAAGGTGGAATCATGAGCCAGGAAGCTCCAATCGATGCATCAAATGTTATGTACTATGACACAAAGGCAAAGAAGGCTGGCAGAGTTGGTTACGCATTCGAAAACGGTAAGAAAGTTAGAACAGTTAAGCTAGGTGGCAAGAGAGTTGTCATCAAGGAAGCTAAGAAGTAATTAGGAGGAGAAAAATGAATCGTTTAAATCAGAAATATAATGACGAAGTCGTTGCAAAGTTGATGGAACGTTTTAATTACTCTTCTGTAATGGAATGTCCTAAGCTTGTAAAGATCGTTATCAACATGGGTGTTGGTGATGCCATTGCTAATCCAAAGGCATTAGACGAAGCTGTTGAAGAATTAACAGCTATCGCTGGTCAGAAGCCAGTAATCACAAAGGCTAAGAAATCAATCGCTAACTTCAAGTTAAGAGAAGGTATGAGCATTGGTTGTAAGGTAACTTTAAGACAGGAAAGAATGTATGATTTCTTTGATAAGTTAGTTAACGTCTCATTACCACGTGTAAGAGACTTCCATGGTGTAAGCAGAACTGCTTTCGATGGTAGAGGTAACTATACTTTAGGTGTAAAGGAACAGTTAATCTTCCCTGAAATCAACTACGATAAGGTAGTTATCACAAGAGGTATGGATGTTGTAATTGTTACAACAGCTAAGACAAATGAAGAAGCATACGCTTTATTAGAAGCATTAGGTATGCCTTTCACAAAGTAGGAGGATGAGGCAAAATGGCAAAGAAGGCAATGAAAATTAAGGCTGCTAAGGCTCCAAAGTTCTCAACTAGAGCTTATACTAGATGCGAACGTTGCGGCAGACCTCACTCTGTATTAAGAAAGTATAAGTTATGCCGTATCTGCTTCCGTGAATTAGCTTACCAGGGCGAAATTCCAGGAGTAAGAAAGGCAAGTTGGTAAAGGAGGGCACTATATATGACATTTACAGATCCAATTGCGGATATGCTTACACGCATCAGAAACGCTGTACAGGCTAAGCATGATAGTGTAATCGTTCCAGCTAGTAAAGAAAAAGTTGAAATCGCTAAGATTTTAAAGAACGAAGGTTTCATCACTGATTTCACAGTTGAAGGAGACTTAAAGAAGAACATTACTGTTACATTAAAGTACGGTAAGAATGGTCAGAAGGTTATTTCTGGCATGAAGCGTATCTCTAAGCCAGGCTTAAGAGTTTATGCTAAGGCAAACGAATTACCAAGAGTATTAAATGGTTTAGGTATCGCTATCATTTCTACTTCTGCTGGTATGTTAACTGACAAAGACGCTAAGGCTAAGGGCTTAGGCGGCGAAGTTGTTGCTTACGTTTGGTAAGATTAAATTAATTTAGAATTAAGAGAGGAATAAGACAATATGTCACGTATCGGAAACAAAACGATTACCATTCCTGCAGGCGTTACAGTAGACGTTGCTGCTGGCAATGAGGTGACTGTTAAGGGTCCAAAGGGAACTTTAACTCGTCAGTTTGACAGCAGATTGGAAATCGTAATCGAGGGCGAAGTTATCACAGTTAAGCGTCCAAATGATGAAAAAGCTGTTAAGCAGTTACATGGAACTACAAGAGCATTATTAAACAACATGGTTGTTGGTGTTTCTGAAGGTTTCACTAAGGAATTAGTTATTGAAGGTATCGGTTACAGAGCTGCTGTAGCTGGTCAGACTTTAACATTGAACATGGGTTATTCTCATCCAGTAACAATCGTTGCTGAAGAAGGATTAACTATTGAATGTCCAAAACAGCAGTCTATTATCGTCAAGGGTATCGACAAGCAGAGAGTAGGCGAATTAGCTGCAAACATTAGAGCGGTTAGAAAGCCTGAACCATATAAGGGTAAGGGTATTGCTTACAAGGGTGAAAAGATCCGTCGTAAGGAAGGTAAGACTGCTGCTTCAGGTAAGTAGGAAAGGAGACATGAAGAATGATTAGTAAAACATCTAAAAACGAAGAAAGAATTCGTCGTCATGCTCGCGTACGTACTAAGATCTCTGGTACAGCAGAATGCCCACGTTTAAACGTATTCCGTTCAAACGCTCATATTCATGCTCAGATCATTGATGATGTTACAGGTACAACATTAGTTGCTGCATCTTCAGTTGAAATGAAGTTAGAAAACAGTGGCAACATCGAAGCTGCAAAGCAGGTTGGCGCAGAAGTTGCTAAGCGTGCTTTAGAAAAGAACATTACAACTGTAGTATTCGACCGTGGTGGCTACGTTTACCAGGGTAGAGTTAAGGCTTTAGCAGAAGGTGCTAGAGAAGCTGGATTACAGTTCTAGGAGGGAAGCAAATGTCAGAAATGGAAGTAAAAGTTGAAGCTACTGAAGTTGCTTCTCAGGCAACAGTAGAAACTGCTGCAAAGGCAGAAAGAACTGATCGTAGAAATGGCCGTCGTACAAACGACAGAAGAGCTAGAAGAAACGATCGTCAGGAAAAAGAATTTGAAGAAAGAGTTGTTAAGATCAACCGTATCACTAAGGTAGTTAAGGGTGGTAGAAGAATGAGATTCGCTGCTCTAGTTGTAGTTGGTGACAAGAAGGGTCGTATCGGTTTCGGTACTGGTAAGGCTAAGGAAGTACCAGATGCAATCAAGAAGGCTACTGAAATGGCAACAAAGAACGTTACTAAGGTCAACTTAGTTGGCGATACTTTACCACATGATACAGTTGGTGTATATGGTGCTGCTAGCGTAGTATTAAAGCCAGCTGCAACTGGTACTGGTGTTATCGCTGGTGGTCCAGTTAGAGCCGTTTTAGAATTAGCAGGCGTTAACAACGTTATTTCTAAGTGTCTTGGTTCAAGAACTCCAATTAACTTAGTTAGAGCTACAGTTACTGGTTTACAGAACATGACAACAATTGAAGAAGTTTCTGCTTTAAGAGGCAAGAAACCTACTGAAATTCGTTACTAGGAGGTCACTAAAATGAAATTACATGAATTAACATACACTTATGGTGCACGTAAAGATGGTTTCAGACTTGGCCGTGGTTTAGGTAGTGGTAACGGTAAGACTTCTGGTAAGGGTCATAAAGGCCAGAAGGCTAGAAGCGGCGGTATGGGTAAGTTAGGCTTCGAAGGTGGTCAGACACCTTTAGCAAGACGTTTACCAAAGCGTGGCTTCACTAACTACACTCGCGTTGAATACGCAATCGTAAACTTAGAACAGTTAAATAGATTCGAAGAAGGAACAGAAGTTACTCCAGAATTATTAAAGGCTGTTGGTTTAGTTAAGAACTTAAAAGATGGTTTAAAAGTATTAGGTGAAGGCGAATTAGAAAAGGCATTAACTGTTAAGGCTAATAAATTCTCTAGCAACGCTGTAGCTATGATTGAAAAAGCGGGCGGAAAAGCTGAGGTAATCTAATATGATTAAGACCGTAGTTTCCTTGTTCAAAAATAAGGATATACGTAGCAAAATTCTGTTTACACTAGCAATGTTGCTAGTGTTCAGAATAGGTGCAGCTATCACTCTTCCTGGAGTTGATACTACAAGACTTATTTCTGGAATCTCACAGAATTCGCTAGTTACAATGATGAATATTTTAGGTGCAGGTAGCTGGCAAACATTCTCTATTTTTTCAATGGGTGTTGGACCTTACATTACATCAAGTATCGTTATTGAGCTATTAGCTATGGATATCATTCCAGCTTTAGCTGAATATCAGAAGGATGGACAGAAGGGACGTCAGAAACTTGATCAAATCATCAGATATACAGCAGTTGTATTAGGTTTCATTCAGGCTTATACATTAACAGTTACATTTGATAAGACTTATGGAATTCTAGTTGACTCTGGTATGTCAATTTACTTATATACAGCAACAATCTTAACAGCAGGTTCATTCTTGTTAGTATGGATTGGTGATAGAATTGCTGCATATGGAATCGGTAATGGTATCTCAATGATTATCTTTGCAGGTATCGTTGCTAACCTTCCATACCAGTTCTCTTCATCATTCGCTACATTAGTTACTGCTGAAGGTGCTGTTGTAGCTACTGGTTTGTTGAAGTTTGCGTTAATTGTACTAATGTACATCGCAATTATTATCTTGGTAATTTTCACTGACACAGCTCAGCGTAAGATTCCAATTCAGTATTCTTCAAACTCAATGAGAAAATCAAAGGATATCAACTATTTACCATTAAAGATAAATAGTGCATCTGTTATCCCCGTAATTTTCGCATCAACAATTTTGATGGCTCCAAGAACTATCATGGCATTGTTGAGTAACTTGTCTTTCTATAAGGAGACAGGATTTATTAAAACTTTAAATAACATATTTGAGTATTGCTCAGACTTCAGAAATGTTGGCGGCTTACTTATTTATGTAGTATTAATCTTCTTATTCACTTTCTTCTATACAAACTTACAGGTTGATCCTGAAAAGATTAGTGATAATTTGAATAAGAACGGTTCATACATCCCTGGAATTAGACCTGGTAAGGAAACTAAAGAATATATTTCTAAGGTTCTTAACAGAATTACAGTTCTAGGTGCATGTTTCTTATGTTTCATTGCTGCATTACCATATCTGTTAAGTATGTTTACAGATATTCCAAGTACAATTTCTATGGGTGGTACTAGTATCATTATCGTAGTAGGCGTAGCTCTTGAGACAGTTAAAGACTTAGAAAACCAGTTAACACAAAAAGAATATAAGGGCTTCATGAAGAGGAGATAAAATTATATGCTTAAAATGTTAATTATGGGCCCTGCAGGATCTGGAAAGGGTACCATGTCAGATTTAATTGACGGAGATTTTCCAGTAAAACATATTTCTACAGGAGATATGTTCAGGGAAGAAATTAAGCATAATACACCACTGGGACAGAAAGCAAACGAGTACATCTCTAAAGGCAATCTTGTCCCAGATGATGTAACTATTGCTATGGTAAAATCAAGATTAGCTAAAGACGATTGCGCTAATGGATATTTATTGGATGGTTATCCAAGATCATTAGCACAAGCAGTAGCAATCGACGACTTAGGTATTAACTGCGTAATCAATCTTACAATCGATCCACAACTTTTAGTTGATAGAATCGTTTATAGAAGAGTATGCAGAGAATGCAAAGCTATTTATAACTTGAAAGCATCACCTTCAAAGGTTGAGGGTGTATGTGATAAATGCCAAGGTGAGTTATATCAGAGAAGTGATGACACTTATGAAAAGCTAATGGTTAGACTTGAATCATATGCTCGCGAAACAGAGCCAGTGGTCGACTATTATAAGGAAAAGGGTGTCGTTTACGATATTGATGCTGGTAGACCAGCGTCAGATGTTTATGAAGAAATTAAAGAAGTCTTGACTAATTTATCAAAGGAGAATAAGGAAAATTAATGGCTAATAAGCAGGATGTAATTGAAGTTGAAGGCATTGTAGAAGATTGTCTACCAAATGCTCAATTTAAAGTGAAACTACCAAATGAACACACTATTTTGGCCCACGTTTCTGGTAAAATCCGTATGAACTACATTCGCATTTTACCAGGTGATCGTGTCACTTTGGAAATTTCACCTTACGATTTAACACGTGGGCGTATAACATTTAGACACAAATAGAAGTCTAGGAGGGAAAACTTATGAAAGTAAGACCATCAGTAAAACCAATGTGTGACAAGTGCCGTGTAATCAAGCGTAAAGGTCGCGTCATGGTTATTTGTGAAAATCCTAAACACAAACAGAGACAGGGTTAATTGGAGGTAAAAGAAAAATATGGCTCGTATAGCTGGAGTTGATATCCCACGCGATAAGTGCGTTGGTATCGCATTAACTTATATCTATGGTATCGGAGCTACAACTGCTAAGCAGATTCTTGAAACAACAGGTATTGATGAAACAATCAGAGTTAGAGATTTAACTGATGCTCAGGAAAACGCTATCCGTAACGAAGTAGATAAGATTAAGGTTGAAGGCGATTTAAGAAGAGAACAGAATTTAAATATTAAGCGTCTAATGGAAATTGGTTGCTATAAGGGTGTTAGACACCGTAAGGGCTTACCAGTTAATGGACAGAGAACTAAAACAAATGCTCGTACACGTAAAGGACCACGTCGTACAGTTGCAAATAAGAAGAAGTAATTAGAGCGAGGAGGAAAAAATTATGGCTGCAAATAAAAAGACAGTTACACGTAAGCGTAAAGTTAGAAAGAATATTGCACGCGGAATCGCTCATATTCATTCTACATTCAATAACACAATCGTTACTATCTGTGACGAAAGCGGAAATGCAGTAGCATGGTCAAGTGCTGGTGCATTAGGATATAAGGGTTCAAGAAAGTCTACACCTTTCGCTGCTCAGCAGGCTGCTGAAGCTGCTGCAAAGGCTGCAGTTGACCATGGTATGAAGACTGTAGAAGTAAACGTTAAGGGACCTGGTCCAGGAAGAGAAGCTGCAGTAAGATCATTACAGGTTGCTGGATTAGAAATCTCTGCAATCAATGATGTTACACCTATTCCACATAATGGTTGCCGTCCACCAAAGCGTCCACGTGGTTAATAGATAAAGGAGGAATAGCAGATGCAACAATTTGAAAGAGCAGATTTTGAAATCAAAGAATACTGCGAAGATGAACACTATGGTAAGTTTGTATTAACACCACTTGAAAGAGGTTTTGGTACTACTATTGGTAATGCAATTCGTAGAGTATTATTGTCGTCTATGCCAGGCGGCGCTGTATATTCAATCAAAGTTGATGGCATTTACCATGAATTTACAGCTATTCCAGGAATTGTTGAGGATGTTACATCTATCATTCTTAATATCAAAGAATTAATTCTAGCAATCGATGATGATGAATCATATACATTACGTATTGATGCAGTTGGTCCAACAACTGTAACAGCAGGAGACATCATCTGCCCTACTGGAGTTAAGGTTTTAAATCCAGAAAAGGTTATTTGCCACATCTCTGAAGGTGGAAAGTTAGAGATGGAATTAAGAGCACGCAAGGGTAGAGGTTACCTAAGCGCTGATGACAACAAGGCTTTATATCAGACAAGCTCACAGGGTATTGGTACAATCTATACAGATTCAATCTTCACACCTGTAACAAAGGCTACTTATGAAGTAAATCCTACACGTGTTAAGCAGAGTGCTCAGTATGATAGTTTAACAATCGAAGTATGGACAAATGGAGTTATCCATCCAAAAGAAGCAGTTGCTTTAGCTAGCAAGATTTTAATTGATCATTTACAGTTATTAACATCTGTAAAGGATAGCGTTAACGATTTAGGTAGTGTTATTAAAGATGCTACAAATGAAGATAGCGCAAAGGGCAATAACATGCCAATTGAAGATTTAGACTTAACAGTTCGTTCTTACAACTGTTTAAAGCGTGCTGGTATCACAACTGTTGATGAAATTACTCAACGTACCGAAGATGAAATGATGAGAATTAGAAACCTAGGTAAGAAGTCATTCAAGGAAATCAAAGAAAAGCTTGCTTCTATCGGTAAGGGTTTCAGTCAGTCAGATCTATAGAAATAAATAGGAGGAAGACCTGATATGCATAATCGTAAATTAGGACGTACAGCTGATCATCGTAAGGCTTTATTACGTAACATGGCAACAAGCATGATCGCTTGCGAAAAAATCAATACAACTGAAATGAAGGCTAAGGAATTAAGAACAGTAGTTGATGAATTAGTTACTTTAGCTAAGAAGGGTGATTTACACGCACGCCGTCAGGCAGCTGCTTTCGTTAGAGACGTAGTAGTTGATGAAAAGACTGGAAAGACAGCATTACAGAAGTTATTTGATGAAATTGGACCTCGTTATGCTACTAGAAATGGTGGTTACACTAGAGTTGTTAAGACTGGTGTAAGACATGGCGATGCTGCTCCAATGGCATACATTGAATTCGTAAAATAAAACTACTAAGCGCACTGTTTTAACGGTGCGCTTTGCTTTTGAGGTAAGAATATGGAATATAATAAAATTGTTGAAGAAATAATGGCTCTTAGAGATGAAGTAGATGATCATCTAGATTGGGGCTATACTGAGGATGTAAAAGCTGGATTAGCTAAGATAAAAGAGCTAATCGATTCTGCGATGATTGAAGATAATATGATGGTAATGGATAAGCTAAGTGTTTATGAATATTTAGCTGATTGTTACAAAAATATAAGATTATTTGATGAATCATTAACTTGTTATAGAGTAGCACTTAATCTAGCAGAAGGATTAGTAGACTCAAATAGAACAGCACTAGATGGACTTGATGAAATATTTGAAAAGTATATAATTACTAGATATATGGCAGATGGAAACCAATCAGAAGATCTAGAGGATGAATTATTCAATTATCTTGATCATGGAGAAAAATTCCGTAAGAAAGTATTAAAAAGAATCAAAGAGTAATATATTTCATATAGATTTCATAATGTAGAGGTATAAATATATTGTAAAGAAATTATACAAATATTTCCCCCTTCATAGAAAAGCAAAATAGAGGTGTCAAATGACACTTTTATTTTTGAAAAAACGAGCATAAGGGTGACATCTTTACAAAAATATAAACTATCAATATAATAGTTTTGTTGAGAGGTATACCATGAAGATTGCCACTAGATTAGTAAAAGGACAGGATTTAAAAAGAAGTATTGAAGAAGTAGTTAGTGCTAATAAACTCAAATCTGCTATTGTATTAAGTTCTGTAGGCTGTCTTAGTGAGGCTGTGATTAGAATGGCTGGTGGTAAGGATATTAGAAATTACTCAGGTGACTATGAAATCATAGTAGTAAATGGTACAATCTCAAAAGCAGGTGCTCACTTACACATTGGTTTATCTGATAAGGAAGGACTAATGTTTGGTGGTCATATGTGCTACGGTTGTATTGTGAATACAACTTGTGAATTAGTCGTAGAGTCTGTAGATGGTTACAGCTTTACAAGAGAATTTGATGAAAATACTGGTTATAAAGAACTGGTAATTAGTAATAAGGAGGACTAGAAAATGTTAAAGTATTTTCCATTAACAGTAGAAGCTAAAAAAGATATTATTCATTTAGCAGTAGTTATCGTTGCATACTGGGCAATCACATTTGTTGCTGGTATCGCAGCTGGTTTAATTGCTTGGATCCCATTAGTAGGATGGGTAGTATTCATTGCAGAATGGTTAGTTAGAGTTTATTGTGGTGTAGGTGCCTTAGTCGCAATTCTAGCTTTCTTCAATGTACTAAAATAGCTAGATATTAAAGAATTTTAGCCAAAAGAAGGCTGATCGTAATGATCAGCTTTTTATGTTATTTACTAGCGCTTAATGTATCTTGGCAAACTTTATTGAAGTATGCGATTCTGCATCTTGTGAAAATAAAGTTCATAACAAGAATAGCGATACCTAAAATTAAGAAACTATTGTTGAATAAGCCAAAGGCAAACTTGTAAAGTAAACAATATAAGATAAAATCAACATAGTTAATTCTACAGATTTGAGCGACTACTTTCATCTTTCCAGTTACTGGATAAGTAACACCTTTTGACTGGAATGTTTCTCCTTCAACAGTTCCAACTTTCTGCATCTTACCTTTAGTGTTATATACTTTTAAGAAATCCTTTAAGATTGAATCAGGATTAAACAAGAATAAAATAAGCTTTTCAATTAAACTAAACATAAACGAATCCCCATTTCTACCCTACCAATTATATATCAAAATCTGTAAGATTTGTATGAAAATTACTTGATTAGGATTACTAATAAATCGTTAACATTTGTCCCAGTAGGGCCAGTAATAATTAGTTGATCTAATTGTTTTAGACAATTATAGCTATCATTATTTCCCAGGAAATAATCTATATCAATATTTAAGCCTTGTGCTTTTAAGAAAGAGTTATTATCACATACTCCGCCAGCAGCGTCTGTTGGCCCATCAGTACCATCAGAACCAATAGAGAAGATAGTTGTATTAGAAAAATCTTTTATATCTTTAATTAAATCTACAATGATCTGTTGATTCCTTCCTCCTAGACCACTACCTTTTACTTCTACAGTTGTTTCACCGGTATAGATAAAAGCTAAAGGATCGTGTGGATTTTGATTGTTTCTTACTATTTCTAATACTTTTGATTTTAAGTCTAAGTAATTACCAGTAACATCGTCTTGAACAATTGTCGTAATATAGCTGAGCTTTTGACAGATATCTTTAGCTGATTTAGCTAATAATTGTACTGAACCAATTATGATATTCTGACAATTAGGTAGGTCTACATTAGAAGAACTTAAGAACTTATTATCAATATTCAAGTTGTATTTTTTGTTGATCTCAATGGCTTGTTTATCAGTAGCTGAATCTTTAGCGGTAGGACCTGATGCTATCATATCTAATTTATCGGATATAACATCACTTAATATAAATGAGGTTACTCTTGCAGGATAACACCATCTACCAAATTTACCACCTTTTACTATTGATAGTCTTTTACGAATAGTATTAATCTCGATAATATCAGCATTAGACTTAAGAAGTTTATTATTTATTTCCTGTAAATATGGTAAACCTAAATTAGAATATTCAAATAGAGCGCTTCCCCCTCCTGATAGTAAAAAGATGACATCATCGTTCTCACTAAGGTCTTTTGTCGCTTCTAATATCATTTTTGTATAGTTAAAGGAATTTTCATCAGCTATTGGATGTCCTGCCTCACAAATAATAAAATCACCTATTGGACCATTAGAATGGTTATATTTAGTTAATACAATACCAGTATCTATTTTCTTAGTTAATGTTTCATTAGTCTTTTTAGCCATAGTAAAAGCAGCCTTACCAACAGCTATCACAATTAGTTTTCCAGAGTTATATGTAAATTCTCTTAAATAGCTATCTAGGGCATTTTCTGGTTTTGAAGCGTTAATGCTATAATCGATAATCTTTTTATAATCTTTATTTTCCATAAGATAATAATAATTCCATATAGATTTATTAGCAAGAGTAACGAAAATACTAGAAAACTCAAACAATCAATAGATGACGATGATATTTTCATAATAATGAGCATTTTGCACATAATTTACGTTTGTTTGACTATAAATTCATAAAAATTGAGTATTCTATTATAGTCAATATTATGGAAATATTATTTGTTTGTTATATAATAAGGGGGATATTTCTTTTTTTGAAAGAAGTAGAATGAGGTATAAAGTATGTATGATGTTAGTAATTTAAAGGTAGTAATTGCCGATATGGATGGCACTCTTGTTGATGACAAGAAGCAGATTTCTGATCATGCCATCGAAGTAATTAATAGATTAATGGACCATGGAATTATGTTTGGATTAGCTTCTGGCAGAAACGCTGATGACTTAGCTTTATTATCAGAGAAGTGGGGCTTACATAAGCCATTTGATATCGTTGTTGGATTAAATGGTTCTGAACTACATGATGGTTTTACTGGTAAGACAGAATTATTCCATTTATTAGGTAGAGATTCAATCAAGGAAATCGTTGAAATGATGAGACCTTTAGATTGCAACCCATACTTAATTGTTGATGCTAATCATGTAATGGTTGGTAGAATAGATGAAGCTGTAAAGAGAAGTCAGAAGAGAATTGAAAGAAACTTAAGAGTGGTTGAAGATGATTCAGAATTCTGGCAGGTTGATGCTATGAAGATGATGTACAGATGTGATGATTCTAGAATTCCTGAAGTTAAGGCCTGGGTTAAAGCTCATCCTTCAAAGGCGTACAATGGTTTCCAAACTGACCATGGTAACTATGAATTTGCCGATGGAAGAATTGATAAGGCTTATCCAGTAAGAATTTTCTGCGAAAGACACTACTTAGATATGAGTCAGATCATGTATTTTGGTGATATGATGAACGATGCTCCATTAATTAAAGCAGCTGGTTGTGGTGTCGCTATGAAGAATTCTACTGAAGACGCATTAGAAGTTTGTGACGCAGTCACAGATAAGACTAATTTAGAAGATGGCTTCGCTGATTATTTAGAAAAATATGTTTGCAAGCCACTAGGTATCTAATTGATGAATTACTGCTACAAGGTAAATTTCTTGTAGCAGTTTTATTTTTTGTATAATTATATTTAGTAAAACATTAATTGGGTTAATAGGAGGTGTCGAATAATGAAAAGAATAATGAAAATCATTTCTTACTTACTATTAGTTTTTATAATTGGATTTGTGGTTTATATGGTATTAACAATACCAAAGATTGAACAATTAATACTTAAAGATACCGAAGTAACAATAAGAGTAGGTCAAACTGTTGAAGTAGTAAGAGATGTGTATCCAGATCCATCTTTTCCACGATTAAGAGTTAAATCAGGCGATAGTAAGATTGTGAAAGTTGAAAATGATAAGTTTAGGATTACTGGTGTATCTGAAGGAACTACAATTGATTCTTATTATAAAGAAAGAGCGAGAAAACCCACGGTTTCAATCGCGGGATGAGAGCGACGAAGGGGGTTAAATAAGCAAAAATATGGTATAATATATGTATGAAAAATGAATGTATAATATCAAAAACAGCAGGATTAAAGTTCAGAATATCCGAATAAGAAACAGAGAGAAATCATAGAAAGTACTTTTGGCTGCTGCAGATGGGTGTGGAATACTTCTCTTGCATATAGAGATAATGAATATAAGAATAATGGTATATCAGTCAGCTCTAATGACTGTATCAATCTTGTAGCTAAGATAAAGAAGATTGATGAATATAAATGGCTGAATGATGCAGATTCTATGGCTCTTCAGCAGGTGTTGAGAGATCAGCAGACAGCCTTTTCCAATTTCTTCAGGGATAAGAAGAAGTTCAGATATCCAAGATTCAAAAGTAGAAAGAATAATGTAAACACCTATAGAACAAACTGTCAGAACAACAGCATCAGGATATCTTGTGATGAAAAGAGAATAAAGCTTCCAAGGATTGGATGGGTAAAGATTAAACTGTCAAGAAATGACTTTTCTATTATTCATCACGCAACAGTATCAAGAAACAGCAGTGGACAGTACTATGTATCATTAACATGTGATGTAGATATTGATACTTCAAAGGTTAAGGAAACAGATAAGGCTGTAGGAATAGATGCTGGCATCAAGGAGTTTGCGATAATGTCAGATGGAGAAAGAGTATCAAATCCTTCCTTCTATAAGGAGGCAGAGGAAAGAATGGCATTTATACAGAGGAAGCTTTCAAGGTGCATGCAAGGTTCTAACAGATACCTGAAGATGAAAAAGAAGCTGGCTAAGCAATATCAGAGAACAGTAAGCAAGAGAGATGATTTCCTTCACAAGCTATCATCCTCAATCATTCGTGAAAACCAAACGATAAAGATTGAAGATCTGAAGGTAAGCAATATGGTAAGAAATCATAATCTTTCAAAATCAATTTCTGATGCCAGCTGGGGAAAATTCTATAGCATGCTAGAATACAAGGCGAAGTGGTATGGAAGAAATATTGTCATGATAGACAGATACTATCCAAGTTCACAGATGTGCAGTAAATGTGGATATATCAATAAGAAGGTCAAAAATCTTTCTGTAAGAAGCTGGGTATGTCCTAAGTGCCTAAAGGAGCATGACAGGGATATGAACGCAGCTATAAACATATTAAACTATGTAGCAGTATAGATGAAACAAAGAAAAAGCGTACCGATGGGCAATCGGAAACGCTACAACAAAACGCTCGTGGAGATTGTGTAAGACCATATACTGATTCTTCAGTTAATGGCAGTAATCGATGAAACGAGAATCCCACTGCTTCAGCTGTGGGAGTGTCAAGACAAGAATGTTAAGATAGCTGAAATAAAAGTCACTGTAGTAAAAGAATAAATAGTTAAGTTGTTATAAAAGTTATATTTTGTAACAACTTTTTTATTAGGTACAAAAAAGAGAGCTTTGAGCTCTCTGTATTAACACTTGGCTGGGATAAAAGGATTTGAACCTTTGAGTGACGGAGTCAGAGTCCGTTGCCTTACCGCTTGGCTATATCCCAATGTGCTTATTTATTGTATAACAATATATTAAAAAAATCAATCATAATATGATATAATTTTTATTGAATTGAAATGGGTAGTAGTATGGAAGAAAGAAAAAGGCATAGATTAGACAGAGCTGATGGGTATTATTTAAAGGATGTAGACTCATTCCACAAATATTTTGCACATCTAAATCCAAATAGAACAGAATGTGAAGTTTGCATGTTAAGTTCACTTGATGTCACTAAGGCTGTGGAATACTTAGCTAAGAAGAATGAGAATAGTGAATACAAATACACATTCTTCCATGTAATTTTAACTGCTGTTAGTAAGATGCTTACTAACAGAGAAAAGATGAACATATTCGTAGCTGGTAGAAGATACTATATGCGTAAGGAAATAGTTTTAAGCTTCGTCGCTAAAAAGAAGTTTGAGGATCATGCTGAAGAAGCGCTAATGATGCTTAAACCAAAAGCAGGTGATAACATCAATACTATCAGTAAAAAAGTTGTTGGTGAAGTTAAGGAAGCTAGAAAAGAAGGTAATAACTATGGGGCTGATGCTACATTGGACTTATTAGCTAAATTACCTAAGTGGTTAATGTCTATCGTCATGATGGTTTTGAAGTTTATGGATAGCCATGGATTATTCCCAAGGGCATTTATGGAGATGGATCCTAACTATTCAACAGTATTATTATCAAATTTGGGTTCAATTAAGTGTGATGCAGTATATCATCACTTATCAAATTTTGGAACAAATTCTATCTTATTAACTATCGGTACTATTCACAAGGAAAAGGTATTAATGGATGATGGAAGTGAAGAGATTAGAGATATATGTAACTTTGGTATTACATTAGATGAAAGATTAGCTGATGGATTTTACTTTGCTAGATGCATGAAGCTAGTTCAGCACATCTTAAATAATCCTGAACTTTTAGAAGATGGAATTGAGACAGTTGTAGATTACAACGGTTAATAAACAACAGAAAAGTTATTTGTGATTAACGAATAACAACAAACATATTAGAGGAAAATCATATGGAAGCTATTAGAGTAGAAAATTTGAGTTATAGATATTCTCAAGAAAAAAAGACAATAGATGACATTTCTTTTACTATTGAAAAAGGTAGCTATACAACAATTATTGGCCACAACGGTAGTGGTAAAAGTACTATCGCTAAGCTTTTACTAGGATTACTAGAAAAGGAAAGTGGCAATATTTATATTGATGGTGTAGAGCTATCATTAGAAAATCTAGGAACTATTAGAAATAAAATTGGTATTGTTTTCCAGAATCCAGATAACCAGTTTATCGGATCAACAGTTAGAGAAGACATTGCCTTTGGTTTAGAAAACCATTGTTTCCCAAGAGAGCAGATGGATCCGATTATCGATGAATTTGCTAAGAAGGTAAACATGGTTGACTTTATGGAAAGTGAACCTACAAAATTATCTGGTGGACAGAAACAGCGTGTAGCCATCGCAGCAGTATTAGCTATGAATTTAGGTATTATCGTATTTGATGAGGCTACAAGTATGTTAGACCCAACAGGTAAGAGAGATATCAATAGATTAATTAAGGAAATTCATGAAAAACAGCAGTTAACTGTTATCTCAATTACTCATGATATTGAAGAAGTATCACAATCTGACAATGTATTAGTAATTGATCAGGGTAGACTAGCTATGGCAGGTAAACCAGAGGATATTTTCAATAATGAAAAACTTATGGTTAGAATGCAGTTAGATATCCCATTTGTATACAAGTTAAGAAATGAATTAAAGAAGAGAGGGGTCAAGGTTGACCAGACTCTTGATATGGAAAGGATGGCTGATGAAGTATGTCAATTAGCTTTGAAAAAGTAGATTACGAATATTCAGCAAATACTCCTTTCGCGTATAGGGCTTTAACTGATATTAACTTACAGTTAGCTGAAGGTAAGATTACAGCTATTATCGGTGCTACAGGAAGTGGTAAGACAACTCTTGTTCAGCACTTAAATGGTTTATTATTACCAACAAAAGGAACCATCACAGTTAAGGACAAGGTAGTAAAAGCTGGAGAAAAATTAAAGAACGTTAAGGAAATCCGTAAGGAAGTAGGTTTAGTTTTCCAGTTTGCTGAATATCAGTTATTTGAGGAAACACTTATTAAAGACGTAGCGTTTGGACCAAAGAACTTTGGTGTTGATGAAGAAAGTGCAGTAGCTATAGCTAAGGATAGCTTAAGACTTTGCGGTATTAAAGATGAGTATTTTGAAAAATCACCATTAGAATTATCTGGTGGTCAAAAAAGAAGAGTAGCTATCGCTGGTATTTTAGCGATGAACCCATCAGTATTAGTTCTTGATGAACCAACAGCTGGATTAGACCCACAGGGTGCTAAGCAGATGATGGAATTATTTAAGAAGTTAAATACTGAAAAAGGCAT
>JAZRWC010000015.1:0-10115 GCA_045599505.1 Erysipelotrichaceae bacterium
GACTATTTGTTTTACAATATATGTGGGTGATTGTTATGAAAATTGGAATTGTTTCTTTAGGATGTTCTAAGAATTTAGTTGATACTCAAAACGCTATGTCTTTCTTAAAGGCTAGTGGGCATAGCTTTGTTAGTGATCCTAGTATTGCCGATGTAATAGTTGTTAATACTTGTGGATTTATTAATGATGCTAAGCAAGAATCAATTAATACTATCCTAGAGATGGCTGAATATAAACAATTAGGAAACAAGTATCTTATCGTTATGGGATGTCTTGTTCAAAGATATTTAGAAGATTTAAAAGCAGAGTTACCAGAAGTTGATTTATTTATCCCGATTTCTGATTATAAGCATTTACCAGAGATCTTTAATAACTTCTTAAAGTCAAAGACTTGTGCTTCTAGAGAAGTAGTATTAGCTACTAAGCCTTATACTGCTTATTTAAGAATAGCTGATGGATGCTCAAATAGATGTGCTTATTGTGCTATTCCATTAATCAGAAAGGATTATGTTTCTGAAAAGATGGAAGACTTATTAGCACAAGCTAAGGAGTTAGAAATGATTGGGGTTAAGGAATTAAACTTAATTGCTCAAGATACTACTAGATATGGTATCGATTTATACAATAAGTTGATGCTTCCTGAACTATTAAGAAAACTTAATGAAATGAGCTTTAGCTGGATTAGAATTCTATATATGTATCCAGATACTATTACTGAAGAGTTATTAGATACTATCAAGGAATGTGAACATGTTGTTCCTTACTTTGATATTCCAGTACAGCATGCTAGCGATAGATTATTAACATTAATGAATAGAAGAGGAGATAAGTCTCATCTTTACAAGATTATTGATAATATCCGTTCTAGATTTGAAAAGCCAATGTTAAGAACTACATTAATCGTTGGTTTCCCAACTGAAACTGAAGAGGACTTTGGAGAGCTATTACAGTTTGTTAAGGATGCTAAGTGGGATAGATTAGGTGCTTTCACTTATTCATTAGAAGAAGATACACCAAGTTATACTATGGAGCCAAAGGTAGATGAAGAAGTAGCTAAGGAAAGATTAGATAGATTAATGAGCTTACAAGCTACAATCGCTCAAGAAAACAATGACAAGTTTGTTGGTGAAACAATCGATGTCTTAGTTGAAAAGGTTGATGGATTAAAATCTAATCTATATACAGGTAGAAGCATGTATCAGGCACCAGATGATATTGATGGTCATGTTAGATTTACTAGTAGTAGAGATTTAGCATTAGGAGATATCGTTAAGGTTGATATCACTTCAGCCAACATTCATGATTTAAACGGTAAAGAACACGAAGACTAGTTCGTGAAATTAATAGGAGATAATATGGCAGATTTAAAGAAAGTCGCAAATAATATGCGCAAAAACATCGTAAAGATGGTTCACAACTCTAAAAGTGGACATCCAGGTGGATCATTAAGTGCTACTGATATCCTAACAGCTTTATATTTCAATGTTATGGATATCACGGAAGAAAACGTTAATGATCAGTTCAGAGATAAGTTAATCTTATCAAAGGGACATGCTTCACCAGCATTATATGCAGTATTAAGAGAAAAGAACTTCTTAACTGATGAAGATTTAATGACATTCAGATTAATTAACTCAAACTTACAGGGTCATCCAAATATGAATGAAACTAAGGGCGTTGATATGTCTACTGGTTCATTAGGACAGGGCTTATCAGTAGCTGTTGGTATTAGCTTAGCTAATAAGTTAAATGGTAATAGCTTTAGAACTCATGTAATTTGTGGCGATGGAGAATTACAGGAAGGTCAGATTTGGGAAGCAGCTATGAGCGCATCTCACTTTGGCTTAGATAACTTATTATTAGTTGTTGACCATAATAAGCTTCAGATCGATGGATTTAATAAGGATGTTATGAATGTTGAATCAATCGTTGATAAGTTTGCAGCATTTGGCTGGAACGTATTAACTTGTGATGGACATGATATTGATGATATTACTGAAAAAGCAAACTTAGCTAAGACAGTTAAAGGTAAACCTACAGTTATCGTAGCTGAAACTGTTAAGGGTAAGGGCGTTAGCTTTATGGAAAACCAGGCTAGCTGGCATGGAACAGCTCCAAATGATGAGCAGTTAGCTAAGGCATTAGAAGAATTAGGAGGTAACGACTAATGGGAAAGATCGCAACTAGAGAAGCTTATGGTAAGGCATTAGCAGCATTAGCTTTAGAAAATGAAAATGTTGTAGCTGTTACAGCAGACGTTGCTGGTTCAGTTAAGACAAGTGAATTAAAGAAGGTAGCTCCTGAAAGACATTTCAATGTTGGTATCGCTGAAGCAAACATGATCGGTGTATCTTGTGGTTTAGCTATTTCAGGTAAGATTCCTTTCTGTTCTACTTTCGCAGTATTCGCTACTGGTAGAGCATATGATCAGATTAGAAACTCAGTTGGTTATCCACACTTAAATGTTAAGGTAGCTGCTACTCATGCAGGTTTAACAGTTGGTGAAGATGGTGCAACTCATCAATCAATTGAAGATATCTCATTAATGAGAGTTATTCCTGGTATGACAGTTATCCAACCATGTGATGGTATTGAAACAACTGCTGCTATTAGGGCAGCTGCTGAGTATAATGGCCCAGTTTATGTAAGATTAGGTAGAAGTGCTGTTGAAGATGTAAACACTAATGAAGATTATAAGTTTGAAATCGGTAAGGGTGTTGTTATTCATGAAGGTACTTCAAAGGTAACTATGTTCGCTACTGGTATGATGGTTCAGGAATCATTAAAGGCTTTAGAAGTATTAAAGGAAAATGGTGTTGATCCTACATTAGTTAACATCCATACTATTAAGCCATTAGATGAGGAATTAGTAGTTAAGTATGCTAGTCAAAGCGATTTAGTTGTTTCTTTAGAAGAACACAGCGTAATCGGTGGTTTAGGTTCAGCTATCTCTGAATGCTTAGCTAAGAATTGTCCTACTAAGCAGTTATTCATCGGTGTACAAGATACATTTGGTGAATCAGGTAAGCCAGATTTATTATTAGAAAAGTATGGCTTAAGCGCTAATAAGATCGTTGAAAAGGTATTAGCTGCAGTTAAATAATTAAGATTATTGTTTATTAAGGTTCCAATTAATTTTGGGACCTTTTTTAGTAGCATTTGTGTTTACTAATGAATAATGATATGGTATTTTTTAGTTAGAAATAAGAGGAAATATAATATGATAATTAAAAATGGACGAGTATTTATTAATGGTGCTTTCTGTAATGTTGATGTTAAGGTTGCAGATGGTAAAATTGTTGAAGTTGGTACTAATCTAACTGATGAAGAAGTATTTGATGCTTCTGGAAAACTTGTTTTCGCTGGATTTATTGATTCCCACATTCATGGTGCTTTAAAGCACAATCTAGGTGACAGTGTTGAAAATGTTAAGGATGTATGTGCTTATTTACCACAGTTTGGTGTAACATCATTTATTCCTACTCCTACTGAACCAGTAGAAGGACCAGAACCAACAGCTTTAAAGGTAAGAAACATCCGTTTAGCTAAGGGATGTAAGGGCGCTGACATCGCTGGTATCTTCTTATATACAGCTTATAAGAATCGTTCTATTTCATACTACGCTCCACCAGTTCCAGTTACTAAAGAACATACTTTAGCTTTAGCTGATGGTGATTTATCAGATATCAGAATGGTATTAATCGCTCCTGAATTACCAGGTGCTATTGAACATATCGACTGGTTAGTTGAAAATGGTGTAATTCCATTAATTGGTTTTAGTGAAGGTACTCCTGAAGATATTTCAAGAGGTGTAGCTCATGGTGCTACATTAACTGATCATTTCCCTAATGGCTTCCCATCAATTGACCATCACTTATCAATGAGTACTACTCAATGTTTATTAGAAGATGATTTATACATGCAGCTTAATTGCGACTGTATCCATGTAGCTAAGGAATTCATGAGAATGATGATTAGAGTTAAGGGCTTAGATCATTTCTTAGCAGTAAGTGATAGCTCATCATTAATGGGTTGTCCAGAAGGTGAATACCAGATGGGTGCTAAGACAGTTTACTTAAGAAATGGTGCTGTTAGAGATGTTAATGGTAAGTTAGTAACTGGTGCTCATACATTTGATGAAAATATGAGAACTTTATTAGCTAATGGCTTTACATTAGAAGAAATCGGAACAATCTGTTCAGAAAACGCTGCTAAGGCTTTACATTTCACTGATAGAGGTAAGATTGAAGCAGGTAGAAGAGCTGATATCACTATTATGGATGAAGGCTTAAACGTTGAAAGAACAATGGTTCTTGGACAGTGGGTTTACGTAAAATAAATAGTATATTATTGGGCTCTTAATTGAGCCCATTTTTCTTTGGATTTGATAAGAAGAGAACAATAATGTGGTAAAATATACTTAACTAGGAAGTATAAATATGATAAAGAAAATTGATAACTATTTTGTGATTGAGACAAATAATACTACATATTGTTTTATGGTAAGTGAGACTGGTCACTTATTCCATCTTTACTATGGTAAAAAGATTAGTGAAAAAGAGATATTTGAATTAAAGTGGAATACTAAACAAACTGGTAATACTGTTTACTACTCAAAAGATTTCCCTTATTCTTTTGAAGATATTAAGATGGAATTTGGCTTTCCTGGTAAGGGAGATATTAGAGAAAGTCTAATTGAAGTTACTAATAGTGATGGTAGTTTTACTGTTGATTTTAAATATGATCATTATGAAATATTAGATTATAAAAAAGAATTAGAAGGATTACCATCCAGCTATGATGGTAATAATGAGTTAGTTATTTATTTAAGAGATTATAAGCATAATTACTTACTAGAGTTAAACTATAGTATCTTTGATGAAGATGATGTTATTACTAAATCAGTTAAATTTATAAATGAATCTACTAATACTATTAAGCTTAATAAGCTATTAAGTAATAGTATTGATTTTGATGAGAACTTTACTGTTACTTCTTTTGTTGGTAATTGGGCTAATGAGATGAATAAGGTTACTACTAAAGTAAGTGGTGGTAAATATGTAATAGAAAGTACTATTGGTAGCTCATCAAGTAGAGCTAATAGTTTCTTTATGTTATCTAAAGATGATACTTTAGAAAATAGTGGTAAGTGTTTAGGATTTAACTTAGTTTATAGTGGTAATCATTATGGTAGTATTTCTACTACTGCTTTAAATACTACTAGAGTAGTACAAGGTATAAATCCTTATATGTTTGAATTTGAGATAGAACCTAATGAATCATTTGTAGCTCCTGAAGCTATAGTTTGTTATAGCGAAGATGGATTTAATGGTTTATCAAAGAGATTACATGGTTTTATAAATAATCATATCGTTAATAAGAATTATGCTGGTAAGGATAGACCAGTATTATTAAACAGTTGGGAAGCTAACTACTTTGATATTAGTGAAGATAAGCTAGTACAACTAGCTAAAAAGGCTAAAGAAGTAGGAATTGAAATGTTAGTAATGGATGATGGTTGGTTTGGTAATAGAAATGATGATACTTCTTCTTTAGGAGATTGGTATGTCAATAAAGATAAACTACCTAATGGATTAGAAGGATTAGCTAATAAGATTCATGACATTGGTTTAAAGTTTGGAATCTGGGTAGAGATGGAAATGGTATCTGTTGATTCTGAATTTTATAGAAATCATCCTGATTGGGTTATGAGTATTGATGAAGATACTCATAGTGAAGGAAGAAATCAAAGAATACTAGATTTATGTAATCCTATGGTAAGAAAGTATATCTATGATAGCTTAGATAATATGCTTGGTAGTGGGTTAATTGATTATGTTAAATGGGATTATAATCGTATTTTCTCAGATGTATATTCACCAACATTAAAGACTAGACAGAAAGAAACATTCCATAGATATATTTTAGGATTATATAGAATTATGAAGAAAGTAACTAGTAAATATCCAAATGTATTATTTGAAGGATGTGGAGCTGGTGGTAATAGATTTGATTTAGGTATCTTATCTTATTTCCCTCAGATATGGGGTAGTGATAATACTGACGCTATTACTAGATTTGATATTCAGAATAATTATAGCTATGGTTATCCTTTAAGTTGTTTTACTAATCATGTTTCAGCAGTTCCTAATCATCAAACTGGTAGAACTACTAACTTAACTACTAGATTCAATGTAGCTAGCTTTGGTAATTTAGGCTATGAACTTGATTTAATAAAGGTAAGTGGGCAAGAGCTTGAAGAGATTAGAAAACAAGTAGAGTTATACAAACAACATCGTCATTTTTTCCAATATGGTACTTTTGAAAGAGAAGTGGATGATAAATACTACTATTGGAAATTAAAAGATGGAAATATTCAAAGATCTTGTAGATTTGTTAAAAAGATTTTTGAAAATAGGTAAATTAAAAGCAGGAATGATTAACGATTCCTGCTTTATGTGTTTAATAAGCCATGAAGAAGAAAGTATAACTTTCCCCATCAACTATTGTGCAATCATCCATAGCTGGACAGAATCCATTTACTGTACAGCATTCTGAATCATCTGATTCAAACATCCACCAAGGACCTACATTCCAGTCTTCTGTAACTACATCCATTAAGCCATAGATTGTTCTACCATATTCACCCGGTTCAGAAACTACTACCTTTAGCTTTTCTTCATTTTCCATTAGTAATTCACCTAATGTTTCAGCATCTGTCTTAAATACTGTAGCTTCTAATAGTACTGTATCATTAACTCTATCTTCAATTGTGATAGTAATTGATTTAGCGCCTACTTCTTGGCTTGTCTGATTGTTTGATGGCTTCTTATCAAAGAATCCTTCTGGAATTAATGGTAAAACATATTTACTTCCAAAGATACAAACACCAGCGATAGCTAATACGATTACTAATGTGATAATTCTGTTAAATATTTTCATTTCCACTGCTCCTTAATTTTTCTTAATACTTTGACAAATGTTGGATATAGTAAAGCAAATTCAATTGCGGTAATTGATCCTTGAATTAAACTTGTCTTTAATCCTGAGATTATATAGTAGATAGTTACCTTACTATTTAGAAGAATAAAAGGTAAATCTAATATTAATCCAGTAGCACAAGATAAGATAAATCCAAATACTATTAGCATCCAATCATGCTTATCAAAAGTGTTTCTTAATAATGATGTTAGTAAGCTATAAGTAGGGTAGATAAACAGATACATAATAGCCCAAGGAGATAATCCTAAATAGATTACTAATATTAATCCAAATATAGCTGTAGCTAAAAATGAATCTTGTTTATCAAATGCCATAGCTACTGTAATAACAGTAAGTGTTATAGCTTCAACATATAGAATTGAAGAGAATGCAAAGAAAATGGTAACCATTAATGCACTCATTAAGGCTATTCTAGTTAATCTTCTAGTACCATTCATCGCTTTTCTTCCTTTGTTTCTACGATGTAAATTTTAACATGAAAAAAGGACTAATTAAAGTCCTATAATAGATAGATGATAAGCCCAATTTGAATGATTAATATGATTGGAAATCCTACAACAAAATACCAATGTTTTGTTTTATGCCTAAAGCTATACATTCCAGCTATACTACCAATACTTCCTCCTAACAAGGCAAATAGGAATAATACTTTTTCAGGTATTCTATATTTACCTTTTTTAGCTTTAGATTTATCTATTGCCATAATAGTAAAGCTAGCTAGATTAATAATAACTAAATAGATAGTTATATAATCAAGATATTTAGTTACATCCATAATTAGTATTTGATTCTATTGTGCAATACCTTACCTACAATAGATACATTCTTTTCTAAGATATCTTGAGCGGATAAGACAATTGGTTGATAGTCATCATTTTCAGGTTGTAAAACCATTCCACCATTTCTAAAGAATACACGCTTTACAGTAGCTTCATTATTGATCATAACTACACCAATCTGGCCGTTTTCAATATCGCTTTGAGCATGGACATATAATAAGTCTCCAGGTAAGATTCTGGCGTTTTTCATTGAATCACCAACTACTTCTAAATAGAAACAATCCTTAGTAGATTCATTAACTCTTTCATATCCTAATACTTCTTGATTAGCTTCAATAGGGTTACCACCTCTAACAATACCTAATACTGGAATATTGATAGCTGAAGCTTCTAAACCATCTTCGCTCATTAAAGCTTCTACTTCTACATGGAAATATTCAGCTAGTTTGTTTAAGGTTTTATATGAAGGAACTGCAGTACCATCTTCCCATTTCTGGATAGTAGTGAATGACTTATATCCTAGATAATCAGCTAACTGATTTTGAGAAGTATGAGTTGTTCTTCTTAATTTACGAATATTATTAGCAAATGACATAATTTGCACCTTCTTTCTTCGATTTTATTATACAAATAAATTGAAAGAAAATCAAGTTATATAGATTGAAAAGCGTTCAAGTAGATGATATTATTTAGTCATGGAAAGAGTAATACTGCATTGTGATTTAAATTCATTTTTCGCTTCTGTTGAGCAATTATACCATCCTGAAAGCTATGGTCATCCTGTTGCTGTTGGATACAGTGAAGATAAAAGACATGGAATTATACTAGCTAAAAACACTATAGCTAAAAAGTATGGTATAGAAACTGCTGAACCGATTTATAGTGCTTATAAGAAATGTCCTAATCTGATATTATATCCACCTCATTATTCCAGATATGTAACATTCTCTAGAAAAGTAAGAAAGATATTTCTAGAGTATACAGATCTAGTTGAACCATTTGGTATAGATGAAGCTTGGCTTGATGTAACAAATTCTAAGATATTTGGTACTGGAGAAGAAATAGCTAATGAGATAAGAGAAAGAATTAAAAATGAATTAGGTATTACTGCTTCTGTTGGTGTTAGCTTCAATAAGATATTTGCCAAACTAGGAAGCGATTTAAGAAAACCAAATTATACAACAGTCATCTCAAAAGAAAACTTTAAAGAACTAGTTTGGCCTTTAAAAGCTAATGAGATGATTTATATAGGTAAATCTACCTATAAGAAATTAAACGAATTAGGAATATATACTATTGGAGAATTAGCTAATAGTGATCCTAAGGTATTAAAAAGAGTATTTGATGATTATGCATATCACTTAATAAATGTAGCTAATGGTATAGATAATTCTGTAGTACTACCATATGACTATCATCAAGATGCTAAATCTATTGGGTGTTCTACTACTTGTCATAGAGATTTAAAGAACTTTGATGATCTTAATATGGTATTTATTTTCTTATCTGAAGAAGTAGCTGAAAGATTAAGAAAAGAAGAGTTTCTAGCAAAAGAGATAACAGTTAGTTTTAGAGATAATGAACTAAAGATATTTACTAGACAAGCTGCTATAGATAATCCAACTAACTTAGCTTACTTAATTAAAAAGGAAGCTATGAAGATAGCTAGAAGAAACTATAGCTTTAATAAACCATTAAGAAGTGTGGGAATAAGAGTAAGTAAGTTTATAAAAGGAAATCAAACAATACAGATGTCCTTGTTTGAAGATAATGAATCATTAGAAACTCAAGAGAAGTTAGAGAAGACTATTGATGATATTAGAAGTAGATATGGACATAACAGCATTACTTCATTGTCTTTACTAAAAGATAAAGATTTATGTAGATATGCCTTTACTAGTGATGCTAGTGATAATAATGAACTATTAAAAAAGTAAGGTGATGAAAATTGAAGAAGTTTGTCAATGTAATAGGATATTTCAATAAGAAAGGTGATATTAAACCTTTATACATAGTATGGGATGATGGAAGTAAATATCCTATAGATAAAGTAGTACAGGTAATACCAGCAGCAACAATTCATTCTGGTGGTATGGGATTAAGATATACTTGCAAGATAGGAAGAGAATTCAGATATTTATTTCTAGAAGAAGGAAAGTGGTTTGTTGAAAAAGTGAACTATGAAATGTGAAATAAAATGACAGTAAAAGAGTTTAATAGCTATGTATTAATTAGCTATTTCAACACTTTGAAGAAGGATTACACTCATATATTAGTTGAGAAGGAATGAAGGCATGATGTGAGATACATTGTGCTTTTTTTGGCTTCTATGAA
>JAZRWC010000016.1:0-2853 GCA_045599505.1 Erysipelotrichaceae bacterium
GACTTTTTATTATCCATATTAACCCTCCTGTTTGAAGTCATCTACTAATCCATCTTTCTTTAAGATAGATTCTAATGTCTGCATGTCTACGTTCATCTCAGTGTAGTAGTCTTCAACTAGTGAAGCTGAGATTGTTTCTAAAGCACCATTGATTAAGACGATAGTCTTTAATAAGCGATCTTCATTCTGCTTTAATTCAGCGTTTTGAACTGCGTTAGCCTGTAATCTCTTATAGTTTTCTAAGATATCAGTCATCATTGGTAAATAGTATTGATATAACTTAACAGTCTTAGTCTTACAATCAGGGAATTCCTTTTCGATCTGATTGATATTGGCTAAGTATTTAGTTGTTTCCTCAAGACCAGTTGTAATCTGTGGATGAGGGATATTGTTGTTTAAGTCTGTAATCTTCTTAATGAAGTATGCACTTTCCTTAGCTAATTCTACTGGCTTAGCTGTAGGCTTTGTAGTTTCTTCAACATTAGCTACTGTTGTCTGTTTCTGTTGCTTTGCCTTCTTATTCAAGTATGCTGTTACTAAAGAAGCCATATTGTTGAATGAGTTAGGGTAAGCAGTTAAATAATCCTGCAATGTGCCAATATATTCTTCACGCATGTAGATATCAATTGTTTTTAAATTGATGTTTTCTGGATCAGTGAATGTGATATATGTTTCATCATCAATCTTTAATTCAGAATTGTTCTTAAAGTACTTCTCTAACTTAGCTAATAGTTCCTTTGTATCAACTGTAGCTTTGTTTTTCTTGCCTAAGCCTTTAGCTGTATTAGAGTTTTTCTTCTTTTGAGCACTTTCGATAATCTTCTTAATTGCGTAAATGACACCAACGATTGGACCAACTGTTACTAGACCAGCAAATGCTAGTGCTAAAACAAATCCTAGTAGCTCGAAAATAAGTTCTAAACCTGCGCCAAAGATATCAAGTGAGAAAGATAATAAACTTAATAATATAATTAAACCCAAAATATTAGGGCTTTTGTTTCTGCGATATCTCATAGTTAACACCACCTTTTAACTCATTATACATTATAACACCTTTTGATTTTAGGGAGTATATATAATAGGATAATAGAGATATACACAAGAGAATTAATAATATTTGTGGTAGAATATAGACTGGGATTGGAGGTGTTAAATATGAATGATAAGATTATCATCAAAGGCGCAAAAGAAAATAATCTAAAAGATGTTTCCTTAGAAATTCCAAGAAATAAATTTGTCGTTATGACAGGCTTAAGCGGTTCAGGTAAAACCTCTTTAGCTTTTGACACAATATATGCTGAAGGACAAAGAAGATATGTAGAATCTTTATCTACATATGCTAGACAATTCTTAGGTGGTGTAGATAAACCTAATGTAGAACTTATTGAAGGTTTATCACCAGCTATCGCTATTGACCAGAAATCAACAAATAACAATCCAAGAAGTACAGTTGGTACTGTTACTGAAATCTATGACTACTTAAGAGTTTTATTTGCTAGAATCGGTGTTCCATATTGCCCTAATCACAATGAACCAATCACTAGCAGCACTATCAAGGAAATGTTAGATGCTATTGATGATTTAGAAGAAGGTTCTAGATTACAGATCTTAGCTCCTGTTGTTAAACAGAAAAAGGGTACTCATAAAGACTTATTAGCTAAGCTATTAAAGGATGGCTTTATCAGAGCTGAAATTGATGGCGAAGTAGTAATGTTAGAAGATGAAATCAATTTAGATAAGAATAAGAAGCATGATATTAATGTAGTTGTAGATAGAATGATTAAGCGTTCTGAAAACCGCTCAAGAATTCATGATTCTATTGAAACTGCCTTAAATCAGGCAGATGGACTAGTACTAATTAAGTCAGCTGATAAGGAATTATTATTCTCTAATCACTATGCTTGTAAGTATTGTGGATTCAGCGTTCCTAAATTAGAAGCTAGGTTATTCTCATTTAACTCGCCTTTAGGAGCTTGTCCAGATTGTAATGGCTTAGGTTTTAAGCAGAAGGTTGATTTGGATATCCTAATTCCAGATGATTCTCTTTCTATCAATGAAGGAGCTATTAAGTACTATAAGAATATCGTTAATTCAGAAAATCTTGAATGGAAGAACTTTAAGGTTTTATTAGATCATTATCATATTGATCAAGATAAGCCTCTTAACAAGTATACTGCTGAAGAGATGGATGTTGTTCTATTTGGTTCTAAAGAACCTATCTCTTATACTATTACTTCTCGTGGTGGTATTACCAAGAAATCAACTTCCTTTGTTGAAGGTGTTGTTTCATTAATTGAAAGAAGATATGTGGAAACTACTAGCTCAATGAGCAAGGAGTGGTATGGCTCTTATATGGCTGAGCTAGAATGTCCTACTTGTAAGGGAAAGAGATTAAATGAGATCGCATTATCAGTTAAAATCGGCGGTAAGAATATTATCGAATGGACTGAGATGAGCATTAAAAACGCTATCGAATTTATTGAAGGCCTTCAATTAACAAATTCTCAAAAGATTATCGGTGCGGAAGCTGTTAAAGAAATATTAAACAGATTGAAGTTCTTACAGGATGTAGGCTTAGAATATTTAACTATGTCAAGAATCGCAGGAAGTTTATCTGGTGGTGAAGCTCAACGTATTAGATTAGCTACACAAATCGGATCAAAGCTAACAGGGGTACTATACGTATTAGATGAACCTTCAATTGGATTACATCAGAAGGATAACTCAAAGTTGATTAGAACTTTGAAGAATATGCGTGATTTAGGTAATACATTAATCGTTGTTGAACATGATGAAGAGACAATGAGAGAATGCGATTGGATTGTCGATGTTGGACCAAGAGCTGGTGTTCAT
>JAZRWC010000017.1:0-14527 GCA_045599505.1 Erysipelotrichaceae bacterium
AACCAATTGTTAATAAGTCAAAGATTGATGTTCTATCTAAATCTCTATTGATTGGCCATAAGAAATAGAACTTAAATAAGTCATCAACTAATGTTGATACTTTCTTACCATTCTTAAATCTTTCAGCTTCTGTTAATAAAATGCTACCGGCATGACATACTTCAAGTGGTGCTAAAGTTACTGCTACATCACTATTGCATACGATATCAGCAGCTTCAGGATCTTGCCAAATATTAAACTCAGCCTTTTCAATAATATTACCCTTATTGATTCCTCCACCCATTAATACAATTTCTTCAATCTTATTATGTAGTGATGGATATGTTTTTAAGAATAATGCAACATTTGTTAATGGTGCTAAAGCAACAATAGTAACTTTCTCATTTTCTTCACACATCTTCTTCATAAATTCGATAGCGTGAATTGATTCAGGCTTTTTAGTTGGTTGAGGTAAAACAGGTCCATCCATACCACTTTCACCATGACCTTCTGGTTGAACTTCACTTGGTTTAATAATTGGACTATCATAGCCCATATATACTGGAATATCCAAGTTCATGTATTCTTCAATCTGTAAGATATTTCTAGTTACCTTAGCTAAAGTATTATTTCCACAGACAGTTGTAATACCTAAGATATCAAACTTATCTTTATGTGCTAAAGCAGTTAGAATCGCTAGGACATCATCATGACCTGGATCGCAATCGATAATTAGTTTTCTCATAATAGAATGCTCCTTATTAATAATATTTTATCATCTTTTTTATTTATTTATGAAAATAGTGGACTATAAATCCACTATTTCTTATTCAAATACATTTCTGGTGGTTTACGATAATTAGTCTTTGATTCATAATAACTAGCTAGTGAGAATAGAATTTCATCATCCCATTTTCTAGCTAAAAATATCATAGAGTATGGATTATCTACCCTTAAATCACATGCAGGTACTGCTAATGAAGGATAACCACCACAGGCACTATAACTAGTGGGATTAATATATACTAAAGCATCTAGTAATAATTCATTCATTATCTGATTTAATAAATCAGCTTTTTCTAAAGTAGCTCTTTTAGCTGCTAAATATTTAGGATCTCTTAGATTACCACTAGTAGCTAAAGATTCTTCTAATATATCTTGACCATAAGGACATCTAGTTTGAGGATCAAGCTTATTGAACTCAATAATTTCTTTTAAAGACTTACATTTAGAGTCATTTATAGTTTCTAAATATTCATCTAATTCCTTACCAAATTCATAGCATAAAACATCATAATCTTCATTGATACCACTTTCAGGTATAGAAACCTCTATACACTCATTTTCAGCCTCTTCAAGAAGAGTTTTTAATTCAGCAAACAATTTATCTTTGTATTCGTCTTTATCTCTGTTATCAAAGCTTAATAGGCCTACACGCATTCCAGTAGGAGTAATAGAACATTGTTTTTCAAATTCATATTTATCTTTAGGTGCTTTTAATGTTTCCTTATCATTCTCATCAATACCATAGATAACATCCATAATTTTAGCCACATCTAATACTGTTCTACCCATTGGCCCAGCAGTATCTTGAGAAGATGTAATTGGTAATATGCCATATCTTGATACCATTCCTAATGTAGGTTTAATAGAAACTATACTATTTGCCATAGCAGGAGACATTAATGAACCATTAGTTTCAGTTCCAATAGAAACAGGAATTAAATTAGCTGCAACTGCTACAGCACTACCAGTAGAAGAACCTAATGGATCGATATCTGCTCTATAAGGTGATTTACATTGTCCAAATTTGCTAGAAAAACCACAAGGAGCATTACTGCTCATAAAATATGCAAATTCACTTAAATTTGCTTTACCAAGAATAATCATTCCTGCTTCTCTTAGTTTCTTTACAACCGTAGCATCATAATCAGGTTGGTTTGTATCTAAAGACAATGTGCCAGCAGAAGTATGCATATTATCATTAGTATTTATATTATCTTTTACAACAATTGGTATACCATAAAGTGGTTTATCTGCATAATATATTCTATTATCATCAAGCTTTTTAGCTATACTTTCAATATCAGGATTGATTTCACCAATTGATTTTAAATATCCATCATATTTATTAATTCTTTCCAAATATAATTTACATAATTCTAATGAGGTTGATTCACCATTATTTAGCATTGTTTGTAATTGAGATAAAGTGTATTCTTTCATATAAATACCTCCACAAATATATTATGATTATTGAACCATATCAAAACAAGAATAAAACATAAAAAAGGCCATTGGGAAATGGCCTTTATAATTAACGTTAATAGATATTTTACTGTTCAGCAACATTACCACGCTTAACCTTAATGTAGTTAACGATTGAAACTGTAACAATTACAATGATAACTGCAACGTAAGGAACAGCTGTTAATAAGTCTGAAGGGAATGCACTTGATGTAGCGAACACAATTGAAACGGCTCTGAATACACCGAAAATTAAGCATCCTAAAATTAAGAATAAGTAGTTACCACTAGCGATACCGTTAGCAGCGATACCCATCCAACCCATACCAGATACCATCTTCTTTGAGAAGATTAGTAAATAGTTTAATGATAAGAACATACCACCGAATGCAGCAAATACACCAGATAATACTAATGATAATACCTGTAAACGCTG
Source organism: Erysipelotrichaceae bacterium (assembly GCA_045599505.1). GTDB lineage: Bacteria > Bacillota_I > Bacilli_A > Erysipelotrichales > Erysipelotrichaceae > UBA1783. The sequence continues at coordinate 2,663 of JAZRWC010000017.1, forward strand.
TACGTTGATACCAGCTGTCTTAGCAGCATCAGGGTTTAAACCACAAGATCTCATTCTTAAACCTAATGGAGTCTTGAAGATAACAATATAGAAGATAATTAAGCATGCCCAGCATAAGTAAGTAATAATATGCTGACCTGATAAAATTTGTCCTAATACTGGAATATCTTTGATGAATGGAATAGTAATAGTACCCATAGTCTTAACAGCTAATGAAGCACTTGATCCCTTATCACCAGTGAATAAGTATAAGATGAAGATAGCTAATGGATCTGCGAAAGTATTTAATGCGATACCTACTAAAGTAGGGTTAGCACCTAGCTTCATTGAGAATAAAGCCATTAATAATGCCATTAAAATACCAACAGCTAAACCGATTAAACATCCACCTAAAGCACTTTGAGTCCAATATGAACCTAAAATACCAAATAATGCAGACATAGTCATAATTGATTCAACACCAATGTTACCGATACCAGTAGTTGCAGCTGCAAAGCTTGAAATACCAGCTAATAAGATAGGAGTTGATAAACGAATTACAACTAATAGGAAGCTTAATGTAAATACACCTGAAATAATACTACTCATGGTTTTCTAAGCCCTCCTTTAATAATTTCTTTTCTCTATAACCTCTCAAGAAATACTGTGATGAAATTAATAATACTACTACACCTTCTACTACAGCAATAATTTCAGAAGGAACTGATGTATCAGTATAGTACAATACTGAAGTACCTTCCTGTAAGTACTGAATGAAGAATGCAGCGATCATTGTAGCAATTGGGTCGTTCTTACCTAACATACTCATTAACATACCAGAGAAACCGATACCTACAACTGAAACAGTTGGGATGAAGAAGTTAGTCTGTGTTAATAAGTGAGTAGCTGAACCGATACCAGCTAATGCACCAGCCATGAAGTTAACGATCATTGATAACTTGAAAGCATTGATACCAGAATATTCAGCAAACTTAGCATTAGAACCAGATAATCTAATCTGATATCCAAGCTTTGTCTTGTTCATAACGATTTCTAGAATAATTGCTACAGCAATCATTAAGAAGAAACAAGCTGAAATATGATATGTATCGAAAATATAACCAATCTTTGCAGTTGGTAAGTAGTCCTTAGAACCAACTGTAGAAGTTGTAGTTGTTAACATGTAAGTTCTTACTACATATGCAGCAACACCAGAGTATAAAGAGTTTAACATTAATGATAATACCATTTCATTAGTATTAAATTTAGCTTTGAAATATGCAGGAATTAACATCAAACATCCACCAAAGATAGCAGCTGCTAAGATACATAAAATTGGATGTAAACCAGCGATAGCTAAATTTTCGTTGATAGCTACTGCAGCGATTACTACACCAGACATTAAGTAGATACCTTCACAACCTAAGTTGAAGAATCCTGCCTTGAATAATAAACATGCAGCTAAACCAGCGAATGCATACGGGATTGTCTTTTCAAATACGATACCCATATATCTAGCTTTTCTTAATGGTCCAACTAAAATTGTAACTAAAGCATCAACCGGTGCCTTAGAGATTAGACATAAGATAACAAATGTAATAGCGAATGCGATTACGATTGAAATCAACATCTTTACAGCGTTGAAAACGTGTTCGTTAGTAATTGAAAGATTCTTCTTTAAATCAAATTTCTTATTAGTCATTTAAAGCTCCTCCAATCTCTTCTGCAGTCTGTCTAGCAGCACCTAACATGTACATACCTAATTCCTGGTCAGTAACCTTATTTGCATCTGGGAAGTAACCAGCGATATGACCTTCAAACATAACAATGATTCTATCTGATAAGTCCATAACTTCGTTTAAGTCAGCACTTACTAATAATACACCTGCACCGTTATTTCTTAATTCAATTAACTTATGATGAACGAATTCAGCGGAACCGATATCGATACCATGAGTTGGCTGCTCAGCAACCATTAAACCTGGCTTAGTTTCATATTCTCTAGCTACAACAACCTTCTGGATGTTACCACCAGATAATGAACCGATATTAGTCTTGTTATCCTTTGTTCTTACAGCGAATGTTTCAATTAATTCATCAGCCTTATTTAAGATAGCCTTAGTATTCATTAAAAGCTTACCGTTAATATCTTCTCTATCATAGTATGTAGAAATGATATTGTCGTAGATTGGTAAGTTAACAGCAGCACCATCAACCATTCTATCTTCAGGAATATATGCTAAGCCTTCATTTCTTCTCTGCTTAACTGTTAAAGTATTAACTTCCTTACCATTTACGTTGATAGTACCTGTATATTGTGATTCATTTAAGCCTACGATAGCCTTAACTAAATCGATCTGTCCATTACCTTCTACACCAGCAATACCTAAGATTTCGCCTCTCTTAACAGCGAATGAAATATCATCTAAGATATTCTTACCATTGTGCTGCATTACTAAGTTTTTAACTTCAAGAGCATTTCCAGTAGAACCAGAATCAGTCTTGAATTCATCTAAGTCGTTTTCAATATCTCTGTCAATGATTAAACGAGTTAATTGTTGCATTGATAACTCTTCATTTGTATAAGTACCCTTAGTAACACCACTTCTTAAAACGGTTATTCTGTCAGAAATCTGCTTTACTTCTTCTAACTTATGAGAAATAAATAAGATTGTCTTACCCTGTTCCTTGAAGCTTCTTAGCTGAACGAATAACTTTTCAGTTTCCTGAGGAGTTAATACTGAAGTAGGTTCGTCTAAGATGATTAATTCAGCATCACGATATAATGTCTTTAAGATTTCAACCTTCTGTCTCTTTGCTACAGATAAAGTAGAAACTTTTTCAGTTACATCTAATTCGAAGTTGTACTTGTCTGATAATTCCTGACATCTCTTTGTAGCTGCAGCCTTATCTACGAAAATACCCTTCTTAGGTTCATCGCCCAAGATGATATTATCTACAACAGTAAATGAAGGAATCAACATGAAATGCTGATGTACCATACCAATACCATTTGCAATAGCATCTAATGAGCTCTTGAAATGTGCTTCTTGACCTTTGTAAGTGATTGTTCCACTTGATGGCTTTTCGATACCGAAAATCATCTTCATTAGAGTTGATTTACCAGCGCCGTTTTCGCCACAAATAGAATGAATTTCACCTTTTTTGAACTCAACGTTAACGTCACGGTTTGCAACAACACCGTTACCGTAAACCTTAGTCACTTTGTCAAGCTTTAAGATTGTTTCTTCCATTGCTTTCTCCCATTCTATTAACGAATAACTATTTATCGCTAAAATATTATCCTGAGGTTTTATCCTCAGTTATAAACAAAAATTTAATAATTTTGCTTAACACTCAAGATAAAAATCTCTTAATACAACATTAAAAGTTATGCTCTATTAAGAAATCCCCTAATAGAGCATAAACTTTTATAATTAGCTTAAATTGTTATTTGATTAAAATTACTTATTTAATCTGTTAGCATCTCTAACAACTGGCCATTCGTTTTCGTAGTCAGTCATAGTTAAAGTGTTAACAACCTTAACATTACCAGCAGCAACTTCTTCTAAAGTCTTAGCGATTTCGCCACGAACTTCTTCAGAAACGTTTGCTAAATAGTAATCGTTTTCAGCTAAACCAACAGCGTTTTCCTTGATACCCCAAGTTTCAGCCTTACCCATCTTGTCGCCGATAGTTCCTTCAACTACCATCTGACATACTGTTTCTAATACGATATCAGTATTCTTTAAAGCTGAAGTGATGATTGTCTTAGCCCAATCAGGATTAGTTTCAGCGAACTGAGCATACTGGTCCTGGTCAACACCAACACACCATACATCTTCATGGTTAGAACAAGCTTCGATAACACCGTTACCTAAACCACCAGCTACCTGCCAGATTACGTCACAACCTAATTCGATTAACTTTTCAGTATATTCCTTACCTAAAGCAGCATCTGTGAATGAGTTAGGATATACAACTGCATATTCAACACCTGAAGCAGTTAATACCTGACAGTAACCACCGATGAACTGGTTCATTGACTGGAAGTCCATACCAACAACTACACCAACCTTCTTAGTGTTAGTGATCTTAGAAGATAATGTACCAACAACATATCCTAAATGATCTAATCCGTAGTCAACTGCATAACAGTTAGAAGGACATTCGATAGCCCATGAAGTATCGAAGTTCATGAACTTCTGATCAGGATACTTAGCACAAGCGTCAGCTAAGAAACCTTCATAAGTAGAGTTACCAGATACAACTAAATCGTATTCGCCATCTTCACAAACTTCAGCGTATGCGTTTTCCCAAGTAGCCTTATCAGCAGAACCGTTAGGGTCAGCTTCAATTAAAGTTACTTCGATAGAATCGCTCATAGTAGCGTTAACCTTCTTAACACCATTTGCTAATGTGTCGAAATAAGACTGGTCACCAGTGAAAGGTAATAATACAGCAACCTTCTTCTTAGTTGCTACAGGTTCGTCGTTTCCACCCTTAGAGCCACAAGCTGCTACAGATAGTGCTAATAAAACGACTAATAGAACAGTAAGTATTTTCTTCATAGTTTCCTCCCGTAAATACTTAAATATATATTAAATATCAACAGATACTTAATACCAATTATGGGTTGGATCAATAGATCCTAATAGATTGAATACATGCTGCAAAAGGTCGATCATTTGAGATACCAACAATTCCTACTTCCCTTTTACAAGGAACTTCGAAATGTTGCTTTTCCAAATTCAACAATATTCTATCATCTTCTAAGCATAAGTTAAAGTGTTGTTCAGTATTATTGCACACTTTTTTCCCTATAGTAATTACTAAATCTTTACCATTCAGCCTATTTGTAAAGATAACATCATTTCCTCTTACACCGATTGAGCAAAAATTCATATAATCTTTCATGTTAAATACGATAGACAAATCACCACTAAATACTGCTTCTATCTCATTAACTAGGCAAGGAGCTAATGTGCTCATAAGTCCATGCTCTTCGCCATTAAAATGTAATCCTTTATCATCAATGCTCCATTTTCCAGAATGAACAGCCCATCCTCTGATGTTATACAATGTATCACCAGCATATCTTGGTCCATATTCATCGATTGGATAGTTTGAAAAATCGTATTTTAATGTAGGGTTATGCTCTATACAATAGTCATTAATATATAAAATATCATTACTTTCTACTTTTTCTATTCCATACCTTCTAATAGTTTTATTAATTCCTGTTTTTATCATATAAGAGAATAAACCATTCGAATCAAAAATATCTGAATATTCAAAATTATTTTCACAATCTTCTACACATATTCTAACTTTACAATTACCACTAATATTAAATTTGATAATGTCTCCTGGATATACTAATGGTGAGAAGCTTGGGTCATATCTACTATCATAGATGTCTTCACCTTTGTAATAAGAATATGTATAAACCTTATTTCCTTCTACAACTAACTTATTATCCTTAACATAAGGCATTACATCACTTCTAAAGCCATTTGTAGCAAATGGCAAATCAAACTTATCAGCATCATCAATTTCAATTCCTGCAAGCTTATATGCGATTTTAGCAAACATTTTACTAGAGGCACTTACAGTTTGAATATTTAGATAACCAATGCAGCTAGAAGAATTAACAATATCATTAATAGGAGTTATCCAGCTTTCATCAATATTTTCTAAACCAACTAATGCGCCCATAATGCTACCAACATTACCGCAATTGCAGTCAGTATCCCAACCAGATTGATTGATTATTGTTAATGTCTTTGAGAAATCATTTTCTCCATAGCACATTCCCATAATCATTACACATAGATTTGGAATGATATGACATACACCTGGATACTTATCATATCCATAATTATCTTGAATAAACTTTAGACAGTCTTTCCAATTATCAGGGTGATTGTAATAGTACTCTATGATAATCTTAACTTTCTGATAATATTCCATAGTAGGATCAAGATAAGTTAATGCTTCATTTAAAACATCAAATATATCGTTTTTCTCATAAGCTAAAGCTATACAAACAGCAACAAAAATACCACCTTGAATTCCGTTTTCATCATGAGTAACACTGCTTGCTTTAATAGCTAAATCTTTTGCCTGATTAGCATTACCACCAGAAACATATCCCCAACAATCAGAGAAAATCTGACCGCCAATCTGTTCTGCTATTTCAATTCCATTTGTTTCTTTTGAACCAGATAATGGAGCACTAATTCCTTGTTTTAAATTCTCATAGGCAGTATGTTCAGTTGAAATACCAACTCCACCCCACCAGAAAAAGCCCATATACTCTTGAATATAGGCTAAAAATGTATCTCCAATATCTTTAGCAGTAATATCACTTTTATCTAGTAAGCTTCTAACGAAGAACAAAGGACCATTTGAATCATCATCTGAAGCAAATATATCATAGTCAACAAGATATCCTAATTTTCCATGATATGTTTCTTCAATCTTTTCACTTGTCCATCCTTCTACAGGAGCGCCAAGTCTGATGCCAATAATCTTTCCTAGCCAAGAAGCGTAAGTAGTTAATAAATACTGCTTATAGTTACATACATCAAGTTTCATATCTTATAAATTCTTTAAGAAAAATTCTGTTGTTTCATCAGTTAAAATCTTTGACTGTTCCATATGGTCATCCCATAAGCCAAAGCCATGATTTGCGCCTTCAATAATAACCTTCTTAATTACTTTAGAATCAGTTAAACTGCTAATAGCGATATCAACAGTCTTAGGAAGTACAGTAGGGTCACTATCTCCATGACAGATAATTACCTTGCCTTCAAATCCCTTTAATCCTTCAGAAGGTTTGCAATTTTCAATTTCATTTACTAACTGTACATTCATATTTAATGTAGTTCCATCAAAAGAATTGAAATATGGGAAGCTAGTTTTTCCTTCAATCTGCTTCTTTAACTCTATAACATCCATACCCAAGAATTTTCCTTCTTCAAATCCATCATATGCTGCTGCAGCCCATAAACCAATTGTCTTAAATTCTCTATGATTCTTATTAAATAAGCATGTTAATCTTCCACCCATTGAATAACCAACCATTCCTAAATGATTAATATCAATGCTGTAGTTATCAAGCATATACTTATAGCTTGTTTCAATATCACTTAAGCAGTTTTCTAAAGTGTAATTGAAGAAGTCTTCTGTAGATTCATCACATCCAGGAAATCCCATTCTAATTGATGAAATGCCCTTTTCAGCTAATGCTCTACCAACAGTAGTAAATCTTCCGCCTTCATGTCTATCAGCTTTAAAGCCATGAACAAAGATTACTAATGGACAATTTTCAACATTTGATTCAATAATACTAACAGGAAACTTAGTTCCTCTTTTTGATTCAATCCATAATTCCTTTTCTGTATACATAGTTATTCTCCTTATTAAAGTAAAAGAAGTGACAAAAGCCACTTCTATAATTATTAGCCTAGCTTAGAGTATTCAACAGCAATCTTACTAGCAACTCTAGCGTTATTTAAAGCTAACTGAACGTTAGTATCAAATGATTCACCACCAGTTAATTCCTTAATTGTAGCTAATAAGAATGGTGTAATCTTCTTACCCTTAACTCCAGCTTCATCAGCCATAGCTAAAGCTTTAACGATTACCTTTTCCATTTCATCAAAGTCTAAGTCATATTCTGCAGGTACAGGGTTACCAACTAGTACGCCACCCTTTAAACCAACATTCCACTTATTGAACATGATTTCAGCGATAGTCTTAGCATCTGGTGCATTGAAGTCTACGCCACAACCACTCTTTGAGCAGAAGAATGCAGGGAAATCATTAGTCTGATATCCTAATACTGGAACGCCAAATGTTTCTAAATATTCTAATGTCTTTTCAATATCTAAAATGCTCTTGCAACCAGCGCATACTACTGTTACATCAGTATTAGCTAATTCCTGTAAGTCAGCAGAAATATCCATAGTGTTTTCGCCACCTCTATGAACACCACCGATACCACCAGTAGCAAATACCTTGATACCTGCTGTAGCAGCGATAATCATTGTTGTAGCTACAGTAGTTGCAGCTGTCTGTTTAGTAGTTAAATAAACTGCTACATCTCTTCTAGAAGCCTTAGCAACGTTTTCAGCCTTGCACATTACTAATAACTGTTCATCATTTAAACCAACACATAATTTGCCATCGATGATAGCTAGAGTAGCTGGAACAGCACCTTCAGCTCTAATTTCATTTTCAACTCTGTGTGCGAATTCTAAATTTTCAGGGTAAGGCATACCATGAGAAAGAATAGTACTTTCTAATGCTACAACTGGCTTACCAGTAGCTAATGCCTCTTTAATTTCATCTGTTATACACAAATAATCTTTTAATTCCATTTGTAAATACCTCTATATCTTCTTAAAAAATTATAACAAAAAGGTAGATGTCTAATCTACCTTATTTGATAATTTCATTTAGAATTTCTTCAATATGATTACCGTTAGCTAATGAGTTGTCTAATACGAATACTAGATCAGGACATCTTCTAACTGATAATGTCTTAGCTAATTTGCTGCGGATTAATCCTTTAGCTCTAGCTAATGCTTCCAATCTGTAGTCATTCTTATCAACCTTATCTAAGAATGTTACATATACTTTAGCGATTGATAAATCGCCAGTTAAAGTAACATCAGTAATAGTCACAAAACCCACATTAGGATCTTTAACATCATATGTTAAGATATCGTAAAGATTTCTTTTAATGATGCTAGCTAATCTTTCCTGCTTGATTGACATATTAGTCTTCCTTTACCTGCTGATCTTCGAATGCTTCAACGATATCGCCTTCCTTGATATCATTGTATCTTTCGATTGTAAGACCACATTCATATCCAGCCTTGACTTCCTTAGCGTTATCCTTGAAACGTTGTAATGAACCAAGCTTACCAGTATAAATAACAACACCATCTCTGATTAATCTTACTGAGCAGCCTGACTTGATACTACCATCATCAACGAAACATCCAGCAATAGTACCGACCTTGCTTACCTTGAATGTCTGTCTAATTGTAGCCTGTCCAATAACAACTTCTTCATATACAGGAGCTAACATACCCTTCATCATAGCTTCTAATTCTTCTAAAGCCTTGTAGATGATGTTATGTAATCTGATAGAAATCTTACTTTCTTCAGCTAACTTCTTAATCTTTGCATCTGGTCTAACGTTGAAACCATAAATGATAGCATTAGAAGCAGTCGCTAACATAATATCAGATTCAGAAATTGCACCAGCAGTTGCTCTGATGATATTAACCTTAACTTCTTCGTTAGTTAACTTTTCCATTGAACCTCTTACAGCTTCAGCAGAACCTGCAACGTCGGCCTTGATAATAATGTTAACTTCCTTTAAGTTACCTTCAGCGATCTGGTTAGCTAAATCATCGAATGTAACTGGAGCAGTACTCTTTCTTTCCTGTTCAATCTTAATTTCAGTTCTAGCTTCAGCAACCTGTCTAGCTCTCTTTTCAGATTCGAATACCTTGAAATGATCACCAGCTTCAGGAACTTCTGATAAACCGATAATTTCTACTGGCATTGATGGTAAAGCATTCTTAATTTCTCTACCCTTATCATCTACCATCTTTCTGATACGACAATAAGCATTACCAGCTACTAAATAGTCACCAGTCTTTAATGTACCATTCTGTACTAATAAAGTTGCAACTGGACCTCTACCCTTATCTAACTTAGATTCTACAACTGTACCTGTAGCTAGCTTATTAGGGTTAGCCTTAATTTCCATGATGTCGGCCTGTAATAAGATCATTTCTAATAATGTATCTACACCTACACCAGTTTTAGCAACGATTTTAGTGAACATTGTGCTTCCACCCCATTCTTCTGGGATTAAGCCATAGTCAGCTAATTCGTTATATACCTTATCAACATTTGCATTGTGCTTATCAATCTTGTTAATTGCGATGATAATTGGAACACCAGCAGCTCTAGCATGGTCAATTGCTTCTTTAGTCTGAGGCATTACACCGTCATCAGCAGCGACGATAATAACAACGATATCTGTCATCTTAGCACCTCTAGCTCTCATAGCTGTGAATGCTTCATGACCTGGAGTATCTAAGAAAGTAACCTTTCTTCCATCAACATCAGTCTGATAAGCACCAATGTGCTGTGTGATACCACCAAATTCTCCAGCTGTTACATTAGTCTTTCTTATGAAGTCTAATAATGTAGTCTTACCATGGTCAACATGTCCCATGATAGTAACAATTGGAGCTCTTAAAGACAAATCTTCTTCAGCATCTACTTCATCATCTTCTAATGAATTTGTATCAACTGGGATTTCCTTTGTGATTGTAATTCCATACTGCATAGCGATTAACTCGATAGTTTCATCATCTAATGAAGTATTCATAGTCACCATCTTACCCATTAAGAATAAGAACTTAATGATATCAGCTGGTGTCTTATTAATTTTTGCACTTAATTCTTGGACTGTGATGCCTTCCTTATATGTGCAGTCAGTTGCCACATCCTTCTGTTTAGGAGTGAACTCCTTCTTGTAATTATTGTTCTTTTTCTGATTGCCTTTATTGTTTTTATTAGCCATCAAACGCACCACCTTTCTAATTTTTACTACTTGATTAATGAATCCAATTCGTCATATAGACTTTCTGGTACTTCTACTTCTAAATACTTGTTTAAAAGCTTTTTACTTCTAGCAAGTTGGAACACTGAGGCATCTAATTTTAAGTATGCCCCATGTCCATTCTTTTTACCTGTTAAATCTACAACAACTTCGTTTTCTGGAGTTCTAACGACTCTAATCAATTCTTTCTTTGGTAAACGTTCATTTGTAATGACGCATTTACGCATTGGAACTTTCTTCATAGATTCTCCTAGTTATCGTAGTATTCGTCGTATTCATCATAATCGACGTCATCATCATACCAGTGATCATCATCTGCATTATTGAATTCTTCAAGTTCTTCTTCTGAGTATTCTGGTTTGATTTCGTATTCTTTGTTCTTTAAGCTTTCAAGCTTCTTATTGATTTCTTGTGCTTCTAATTCTTCCTTAGTTAACTGCTTCTTCTTCTTGTTTGTAGAAGTCTTCTTTTCAGTCTTCTTAGCATCAGCTAAATCTTCATACTTACTTACATAATCGCTAGCCTTAACAGTAAGCTTAGCCTTCTTTGGCTTAACCTCTTCTACTACAGGTTCGCTCTTAACTTCTTCAACAGTTTCAACTTCTTCAACAACTGGAGCAACTTCTTCAACTACAGTATTTTCAACTACTTCTGTTACTACTTCTTCAACTACTACTGGTGTAACTTCTTCTTCAACAACTTCTGGTTCTTCATTTACAACAACCTGGTTAGCTAAAGCTTCTTCTACAGCAGCCTGTGCAGCTTCTTCAGCAGCTCTCATAGCTTCTAATTCTCTAGTTCTTCTCTTAGCAGCTTCCTTAGCCTGGTAAGCTAACATTAATGTCTTATAGTCAATACCCATTTCTTCAACAGCGCTAACTGTCTTGATATCAACTTTTCTTTCTAATAACTTAACGGCTAATCTAGTATTGATACCTTTACGACCGATAGCTAAAGATAAGTCCTGATCATTTACAACAACTAATACAGTATTGTTTTCATCGTTTGGAACAACTGCAACAACATTAGCTGGCTTTAATACGTTTTTAACATACTCAACATAATCAGTGCTGTAATCAACAATGTCGATATTTTCGTGAGACATTGTGTTACCCTTTTCAGTGATTTCTTCTAATACGCTGATAACTCTAGCTCCCTTAGGACCGATACATGCACCTGTTGCATCTACGTTAGGGTTATTAGAAACTACAGCCATCTTAGTTCTTTCA
>JAZRWC010000018.1:0-22647 GCA_045599505.1 Erysipelotrichaceae bacterium
TCTGAATTAAAGTTCACAGTAACAAATGTACATGTAATCGTACCAGATACAGATCCAGATGATCCAACACCTACACCAGAACCAACACCTACACCAGTACCAGATACAGGAGATGCAGTAAACCTAGAAGATTTATATAGCATGATGGCAAGCAGTGCAGCTGGTATTGTAGTAACAAAGGCATTAAGAAAGAAATACGAAGACTAATACAATAATTAGTTAAGTATAAATAACAAGACAAGGGAGCGAAGAAATTTGCTTCCTTTTTTAGATTGGTGAAAGAATTATTAATGAAATATGTAAAATTTGTTCTAAATGTGTGCTGTCTATGATTAACAATTTCATTATTTTAACAAAATGTTCATAATTTGTTCACAAAACTATTGAATTATAAAAAGACATATTGTAGTATTTAAGTGGGCAAAGAAAAAGATTAAAGATAGGGGTAAATACATACGACAGAAGTTGTGTGGCATTTAAGTTTTGTTCATATTTGAATAAGTTAAATGATCAGTCATAAAGCTATGGCTGATTTTTTTGTTTAATCGAAAAAATCAGAATTACTAATATTCGATTTAAGGAGGTTAAGACGTATGAAGAAGACTTGGACGAAATTAATGAAGATCATGCTAGTGTTTGTTATGATCTTGTCCTATGTTCCTACTAATCTTTTAAGAGTTCATGCAGAAGAAGGTTCACATCTTATTACTGTGAATTATTACTATGCTAATACTAGTACTTTGATTGATTCAGAGACAAGAGAGTATGTAGAGGGCCAAACTTTAACAATTAGTGTCCCACAATGGGAAAGTTACAAGACATATTTGGGCAAATATGATGAAACTAAGAATTGTTGGGTTGCAGATGGTAGTCCACTAACATCTATTGAAACAGTAGTAGATGAAGATAAGACTTTATCATTTGTATATGAAGAAATCAATTATTATTCATTTACAGTAAGTGAATACTATGTTGGTTCAGGTTCACCATTTGAGATTAAATCTATTGGTGGTATGGAAGGTGCTAGTGTTTCTATTACACTTGATACAATTCAAGGTTACCAGGCATATGCAAGCATCGATGAAAATGGTGACGTGGTAGGCAGTCCTATTACAACTGTAAGTGTAAGCAATCTTGCTGGAGATGTTGAAACAGAAGTGTTCTATTTAGCTAATGATTGTACTTATACAGTTGTTCATCATTTCGAAGGTGTGAAAGAAGATATTACAGAAACAAAGAGTGGTAAGTATGGTGCTGATACTCAAGTTACTGTAATGACTGTACCTGGTTACAAAGCAGAAGCTTTCCCAGCATCTAAGATTTCTAATGATACTGAAGTAACAGTTAATTATGTATTTGACAAGCATTTAATCAAGTTTGATTCAAATGGTGGCACATTCATTAATCCAATTGAAGCATCTGTTGATGATGTGACAACATTACCTACAAGCTTAACAAAAGTTGGTTATACTTTTGCTGGATGGTTTACTGAAAATGGTGAAAAGGTTGAATCATTATCAAATGTTGTTGAAGATACTTTATTAACAGCTCATTGGTCTGGCGTTGAAGTAAATTATACAATCAACTATTGGAAGCAGAAAGTTACTGATGCAGTTAATGCAACAACAAAGACTTATGATTTTGCAGAATCAGCTTTAGGATCTGCAGTTCCAGGTTCAAAAGTAAGTGGAACATATGCTAAGTCATATATGGGATTCGATAATGGTAAAGTAGATACTAATGTTGAAGTTAAGGCAGATGGAACTACAGTTGTTAACGTATATTACGATAGAAAAGTATGTACAGTAAACTTCTATTTATATAAAAATAATAAATGGCAGATTGATTCAACAGCAAAAGGTTTATATGCAGCACCATTTACTGATTGGAGAACTGACTATAAGTGGTACACATCTTATAATAAGAGTGATGGAAGTGGAAGCGGAGCAGTATTATTGACTTCTTATGATTTCATTACTGCAGGGTACGAAACTAACAAAGATAATGTTAAGGCAAGTGATGGTACTGTTATAGTTTGTAACTTCTATGGAACTTCTCAAGCTTTAGATGGTAGAATTTACTACTATAATGAAAAGGCAGATGGCTCATTTGAATTAGTTGAAACAGTAAAAAGAAGTAAAGATGGAACATTAACAATTCATGAAAAATATGAAGGTTATGAATTATACAAATACACAACTGGAACAATCAGTGGTGATCCTACAAAGGCAAACTTCTGGACAAATAAAACTAATGCGATAGACGGTAGTCAATCTAGTAATCAATATATCTATATTGCTAGTAAGTTAAAATCTTATCAGTTATCATATTATAACTTTAATGCTACTGCTAAGACTGAAACTGTTAAGTATACAATGCCATTAGCAGCATATGCTAGCTATACTCCAGAACGTCCTGCTGGATTACCAAGCTATTATGAATTTAAGGGCTGGTATAGTGATAGTGCATGTACTACACCATTTGACTTTGCTAAATCAACAATGCCAATGAATAATTTGATGGTTTATGCTAAGTGGGAACCATTAAAGTTTAATGTTAATATTCACTACAATATGGATGGCTTTGTAGATGCAAAGGTTGAAAATGTATTGGGTGGAACTAAGGCAAACTTAGATGATATCAATATGGCTCCAGCTAAGATTGGTTATACATTTGGTGGATGGTATATTGATAATGGATTTAATACTCCATTTGATCCATCAATGAAGATCGAATCAAACGTTGATGTATATGCTAAGTGGACACAGGATAGAACTACTCCAGTAGTTATTCATTACGTGGATGAAGATGGAAATACAATTCATGATAACTTAACAGTTAACGCAGTAATTGGTAATCCATTAACAGTTACTCCACTTCAGATTGATGGTTATACTCCAATTGGTGCTAATTCATCATCTGAAACAATTGAATCGGTAGTAATTGGTTCAGAAGTAACATTCGTTTATAGAGATTTAAGCAAGCCTAGATATTTCCAGGTTGTATATTTAGATCATGATAATGGAGATGCAGAAGTATTTAGAACTTCTAAAATGAGTAATAACTATAAGGCATTAGTAACTTATCAGTTAACAGCACCTGCTGGTTATGAAAATTTCTTAATGCTAAATAGTGATCAGACAATGATCTTAACTAAGGTTGTTGCTGATGAATTTGGTGAAGAAAGTCAGCCAGTAGTTTATACAGTTTACTTATCAAATAAGGAAATTAGATATGACTTAACTGGTGGTAGTTATAAGGATGTATATGATGGACAATCTCATACAGTAGTAGCTAGTTCATCAGTACCAAACGCAATCATTGAATACTATGTAAATGGCACTTGGCAGCAAACTAGTCCATCTCACACAGATGTAACTGGTGGTGCTAAATCATACAAGGTACGTGCAAGATTAGGTGGTTATATTTTCAATAATAGTGGTTTAATCACAATTGAAATCACACCAAAGCCAGTAACATTATCAACTGACTCAAATAGTTGGGAATATGATGGCTCAGAGCATGGTTTACCAACAGTATATGGTATTGATGGATTCTATCCAAGAGATGGTATTACTGCGACAGCATCAGAAAAAGTTAAGAATGCTGGTGAAAGTAAGACAAATAGTATCGTAGTTGCGGGCAGTGGTTTAGGCAACTACACAATCGAAAAAACTGAAGGTACAATCAGTGTATATGTAAATGACAATGGGGTTTTAGTAACAATCACTGAAAACAGTGGTGTTAAAACATATAATGGAGAATCACAGAGTGTAACTGGATACACAGTTACTTCTATCGAAATTAGAGATGGCAGTGACCCTATATACACTGAAAATGATTTCCAGTTTACAGGAACAGAAGCAGATAAGACAGCTTCAGGTATTGATGTAGGCACATATCAAATGGGATTAACTGCATCAATGTTCGAAAATACAAGCAATAACTTCACTAATGTTGAATTTACAGTTATTGATGGCACTTTAAGTATTAATCCTAAGACAGTCGAATTATCAACAGATGGTCATACTTGGGATTATGATGGTAAAGAACATTCATTACCTGAAATAAGTGGTATTGGTGGATTCTATTCAAGAGATAAGATTAGTGCAACAGCTAATACTACAGTTAAGTTTGCTGGTGATAATAAGGTTAATGCTATTACAGTAACAAGCGGTACTGAAAATGGTTTAGCAAACTATGACATTAAGAAGTCGGAAGGCGTACTTGCTGTAGTAAAGAATCAGCAACAGGTAGTTGTAACAATCGTTGGTAATAGTGATACTGTTATTTATAATGGACAATCTCAGCATGTTACAGGATACGAGATTACTTCAATCAGGGTAAATGGTGTTGAATCTTCTTTATACAAAAAGTCAGATGTTAAGTTCTTAGGAACTACAGCTGATCAGTTAGCAGAAGGAACAGATGTTGATACTTATAAAATGAATTTATCAGCACAATTATTTGCCAATACAAATCCTAACTTCGATAATGATAAGGTAACATTCCTTGTAACAAATGGTTCACTAACTATTGATCCTAAGACAGTTGAATTGTCAACAGATGGTCGTACTTGGGATTATGATGGTGAAGAACATTCATTACCTAAAGTAAGTGGAACTGACGGCTTCTACTCAAGAGATAAGATTAGTGCAACAGCTAGCAATACAGTTAAAAATGCTGGTGATAGTAAGGAAAACACTATTACAGTAACAAGTGAAACTCAAAAGGGATTAGCTAACTATAATATTAAGAAGACAGAAGGAACATTAAAGGTTGTAGCTATCAGTGATGAAGTAGTTGTTACTATTAAAGAAAATAGCGACGAAAAAGAATATAATGGTGGCACTCAAAAGGTTACTGGCTATACAGTAGTATCTATTAGTAATGTTTTATATACTTCAGAAGACTTTAAGTTTATTGGTGAACAAGAAGTATTAACAGTTGAAGGAACACATGTTGGCGAATATGAAATGAAATTAACTTCAAAAATGTTCAAGAACAATAATGAAAACTTTGACAACGTTAGATTTGAGATTATTGATGGTAAGTTAAATATTACACCTGCTACATTAACAGTTGTAACAGATAGTGCAGAAAAGACATATGATGGTACAGCTTTAACAGCTGATGGTGAATTATCTGGATTATTAGGTGAAGATGAAGTAACATTTGAAGTTACTGGCTCTCAAACAATCGTTGGTGAAAGTGAAAACACTTACTCTATCACTTGGGGTAATACATTAAAGACAGATTATACAATTGATGAAACAATTGGTACATTAAAGGTAAATGAATTTGATGGTAAGATTATCGTTACTACAACTGGTGGTACATTCACTTACGATGGACAAGCACATGGTGCAACAGTAGAAGTAACTTACTTAGAAAATTCACCAGTTATGTTATTAGCGTTAACTGAAGAATCAGAAGAAACAGCTAAGATTTTACCAGATGGTTATACATTAGTTGAAGCATCATCTGATGATACAGTAACACATGTTGCTGATGGTAAGATTGTTGCAGATTGTGATAATCTAGTAATTGTTAATGCTGAAGGTGAAGATGTAACAGATAAGTTAAATATTGAATTTATTAATGGTACATTAGAAATCGTTCCAGCAACATTAACAGTTGAAACAGAAAGTGCAACAAAGGTATACGATGGAACTGCTTTAACTGCTGCAGGTAAGGTAGAAGGTTTAGTAGAAGGTGAAGAAGTTACATTTACTACTACTGGAAGCCAGACAAAAGTCGGAACAAGCAATAACACATACTTGTTAGCTTTTGATAAGAATGCTGATGCATCAGATTATACTGTAGAAGAACAGTTAGGGTTATTAGAAGTAACTCCAATTTCTAAGGAAATTGTTATTGAAGCTGCTAGCGATTCTAAGGTATACGATGGAACAGTATTAACAAATGATGGTTATACATTCACTGAAGATGTATTAGTTAAGGGTGATGTATTAACAGCTACAGTTGAAGGTAGTATCACTGATGCTGGAAAGGCAGCTAATAAGGTTACTTCTTACAAGGTAGAAAATGCTAAGGGTGAAGATGTTACTTCATGCTACACATTTGCTAATGTTGTAGATGGTACTTTAGAAGTTACACCAGTGAAGGTAGTTATTACTTCAGGTAGCGCTTCAAAGAGATATGATGGTACTCCATTAACAAATGAAGAAATTACTTCTGAAGGATTTGTTGGTGAAGATGAAGCTACATATACAGTAACAGGAAGCCAGACTGAAGTAGGTACAAGTGAAAATACTTTCGAATATGAATTAAAAGACGGCGTTAACGAAGGTAACTATGAAATTGAAGTAGTATTTGGCCAGTTAACAGTTGAAAAAGCTTTATTTACAGTAACATTCAATTCTGGAGATCATGGAATGATTGAAGGAGGTTTAGAATCAGTATCTAGTAAGCATGAAGATGGATCTAAGCATCCAGATGCACCTGCAGTAGATGTTGAAGAAGGATGCCAGTTTGATGGTTGGATTGATGATGCAACTGGAGAATTTGTGGAAGAATTTGCTGAAACAGTAACAGAAGACAAGAGCTACACAGCAAGATATGTTAAGGTAATTGTTCCTGATACTGACCCAGAAGAGCCTACTCCAACACCAGTTCCAACACCAGTACCAGACACTGGAGACTTTGCAACATTCGCTACAGCTTATGGTTTCATGGTAGCTAGTGCTTCAGGAATTGTAGTATTAAAGGCTTTAAGAAAGAGATATGAAGACTAATAATTAGTCTAGAAGAATGATGGCTTAGAGGTTGATTAATTCAACCTCTTTTCTTTTGGAAAATTTGACATTTACGAAAAATGTTACTATACTTCATATCAATATAGTGATTTTTAACTATATTTAGATTGGTGGGTGAGTTAATATGTCAAGTATTCTTACTTATTTGGTCAAGATTATTGCGATTATTCATAATCACATAATGACATTAAATGATGCTAACGAGATAGTTTTGTCTGATAAACAGCTTCATTTCTTGGTTATTGGAGTATTAGGAATGGGAATGTTCTTTGTTCTATATCCAATCGTTAAATATCTGGTTGAAAAGAAAATGATTATATTCTTAAGCTGGATTTATGTGTTCTCAGCTATTATCGTTATCACATTTTCCATTGAAATTGGCCAGAAGGTTACCCATACAGGTAATATGGAGTTTGCCGATATTGCCTATGGAGTATTAGGCTTCTTATCACTTTTTGCGATATTTTTAGCTATTAGAGGCCTATATCATCTAATAAAAATGCTTATAAAAAAGGTGAAAGAGAACCATCAAAGTGCTGTTGTGGGATAGAAAAAAATAGAGTGAAAAAAGTTCAAAAAATCCTTTATTTTTCGATATTTTTTGTTGACATTACTATATAGAAATAGTACAATTATCCTGCTCGCAATTTGCGATGTATTTTTGTGGTAGAGGGATGCAACCCTTCAGACCGCGACATGAACATTTAAATGAAAGGAAGTAAAAGTTTATGAAAAGAGTTGCTAAAATTTGTAAACTACAGTTCCAAGCTGGTGGAGCTAGACCAGGACCTGCATTAGCAAGCGCTGGTATTAACATGCCACAGTTCTGTCAGGCATTCAATGATGCTACTAAGGACAGAAAGGGAGATATCGTACCTGTAGTTATCACTGCTTATGAAGATAAGTCATTTGACTTTGTTTGTAAGACTACTCCAGCTGCACATATGTTAAAGAAGGCTGCTGGAATTACTAAGGCTTCTGGAAGTCCTAAGGCTGTTAAGGCTGGTAAGATCACAGTTGACCAGTTAAGAGAAATCGCAGAATACAAGATGCCAGATTTAAACGCTATCGATGTAGAAGGTGCAATGAGAATTGTTGCTGGTACAGCTAGAAATATGGGCATCACAATTGAAGGATGGGAATAAGATATGGCAAGACATGGTAAGAAGTATTTAGAAGCTGCAAAGCTTGTTGATAAGATGCAGTCATATCCAATCGCAGAAGCAATTGAATTAGTTAAGAAGACTTCATATGCTAAGTTCGATGCATCTGTAGAATTATCTTTCAGATTAAACGTTGACCCTCGTCATGCTGATCAGCAGTTAAGAGGTGCAATGGTATTACCTAACGGAACTGGTAAGAGCCAGAGAGTATTAGTTATCACTCAGGGACCTAAGGAACAGGAAGCTAAGGATGCTGGTGCTGATTTCGTTGGTGGTAAGGAAATGTTAGAAGATATTAAGAAGGGTTGGTTCGATTTCGATGTAATCGTAGCTACTCCTGATATGATGGGTGAATTAGGTAAGTTAGGTCGTATCTTAGGACCTAAGGGCTTAATGCCAAACCCTAAGACAGGCACTGTAACAATGAACATTACACAGGCTGTTAATGAAATCAAAAAAGGTAAGGTAACTTACAGAACTGATAAGGAAGGTAACGTAGCATTACTTATCGGTAAGACTAGTTTCACTACTGAACAGTTAGTTGAAAACTACAATGCTATTTATGATGTAATCTTAAAGGCTAGACCAGCTGCAGTTAAGGGTACTTACATGAAGAATGTAACATTAGCTGCTACTATGGGACCAAGCGTTAAGGTTGACCATTTAGCTTAATTCAAATTTATTTAAAACGTTGTTAACAATATACCATAGACAGTAACGGTCGATAGAGACTTAAGAATGTTACCGAGGTTAAAAGTTGATATGAAAACTTGAAGCTCTTTGTCTATGTATGTATGATGGAGAGCTTTTATTTATAAAGACAGGTATATTGGACAAATAATGAAAGAAAGGAAAGAGACATTATGAACCAGTCAGTACTAGAACAGAAGAAGCAGATTGTTGAAGAAATCACTAATAAGATTGACAATGCTGCATCAACTGTTGTTGTGGAGTACCGTGGTTTAACAGTTAAGGAACTTACTGATTTACGTAGAGACTTACGTGCTGAAGGAGTTGAATTAGTTGTTTATAAGAATACCATGGTTCAACGTGCTTCTGACAACTTAGGTTATGCTGAATTAGATTCTGCATTAACTGGTCCAAACGCTTTCGCTATTTCAAGCGATGCAGTTGCACCTGCAAGAATCTTATGCAAGTTCGCTAAGAAGCATGAAAATTTAATCGTAAAAGCTGGTGTCGTAGACAACAAGGTTGTTGATGCTGATCAGTTAAAGGCTTTATCAACATTACCAAACAAGGAAGGCATGATTGCAATGTTACTTGGATGTTTACAGTCACCAATCCGTTCAGCTGCTGCTACTATTAAGGCAATCGCTGATGCACAGGAAAACCCACAGGCCGAATAATTATAATTAATGGAGGAAATTTAAAATGGCAAAGTTAACAAATGAAGAAATCATCGCTACTTTAAAAGAGATGACAATTTTAGAAATCAATGATTTAGTAAAGGCAATCGAAGAAGAATTCGGTGTTACTGCTGCAGTTGTTGCTGCTGCTGGTCCAGCTGTAGTTGAAGAAGAAGCTCCTAAGGGACCAACTGAAGTTACAATCTTATTAAAGGAAGTAGGCCCTACTAAGATCGCTGTAATCAAGGCTATCAAGGAAGCTTGCGGCTTAAGCTTAATGGAAGCTAAGGCTATCGTTGACGCTTGCAAGCCAGATGCACCTGCAACTGTTAAGGAACAGGTTAAGGTTGAAGACGCTGACGCTATTAAGGAAGCTATCTTAGGCGCTGGCGGTGTTGTTGAATATAAGTAATATTTAACCCACTATCAATAAAGCTTAATTAGGCCGAGCCAATTTGGGTCTCGGCCTTATTTTTTCAATTAATGGAGGATTGATGTTATGAGCTATTATTTCACCAATGATCCAAATGTTAAAGAAAACCGAAGGAATATTGACTTTCGGTTTTTAAGTCATTTAGAAACTTTCATCTCTGATGATGGAGTTTTCTCTAAAGACACTTTAGATTTTGGCTCTCGAGTTATGTTAGAAACATTGATGGATGAAAATCTTAACGGTAAGGTTTTAGACTTAGGATGTGGTATTGGAGTAATCGGTATCTTACTTAAGAAATACAAACCTGAAATTGAGGTTACTATGATCGATGTTAATGAGAGAGCTGTGGGCCTAGCTTTAGATAATTCTAAAAGATATGGTCAAAATAATGTTGCATTAGTATCTGATGGATTTGAAAATATCGATGATCAAAAGTTTGATGTTGTTATTTCTAACCCACCAATTAGAACAGGCAAACAAAAAATATACAGTTTATTTGCTCAATCACTTGAGCATTTAAATGAAGGTGGTTGCTTATATTTAGTAATTAGAGATAAGCAAGGTGCTGCTAGTGCAGTAAAGTATTTAAAATCATTAAAAGAGAAAGTTACAGTAATCAATAAGGAAAAGGGTTACTGGATCATAAAAACAGAAGTTTAGTAAAACGGAAAGGAATTAGATAAGATGGCTAATAATTTTCCAATGATGCTTCGCCCGATTGGTAAATCCTATTTATGGGGTGGAAGCAGAATTAATGAGTTCTTTAATAAGAGAATTGATTTGAATCCTTTAGCTGAAACATGGGAATGTTCAGCTCATAAGGATGGTTTAAGCAAAGTTGTTTCAGGTGAATTTAAGGGTGAGACACTAGATGTTGTTTTGTCTCAACATCCTGAGTTTTTAGGAAACAAGTATGCTAGCGCTAATGGTGAGTTACCTATTTTAGTTAAGTTCATTGATGCTAAGGATAATTTATCAGTTCAGGTACATCCTGATGATGAATATGCCTATAACTATGAAAATGGGCAAAAGGGTAAAAGTGAGATGTGGTATGTCTTACAAGCTAATAAAGAGGCTAGATTAGTATATGGTTTAAATAAGGATACTGATGTAGAAGAATTTAGAGAAGCTATTAACGAAGGAAGAACAGCAGAGTTCTTAAGGGAAGTTCCTGTTAAAAAGGGTGATGTATTCTTTATTGAAGCTGGCACAATTCACGCTATTGGTAAGGGTGCTCTTATTGCAGAGATTCAAGAAAATTCAAATTTAACTTATAGATTATATGATTATAATCGTAAGGATAAAAACGGTAATACTAGAGAGTTACATGTTGATAAGGCTTTAACTGTGGCTAATTTAAAACACACTGAAAATGTTAAGAGAAGAGAAAGAATCTTCAATTACTACCCAGGATGTGTTTCTGAATATTTGTTTGGAAGTAATTTTTTTGGAGTAACTAGATTAAGCATCAACACTTCAAATAGAACTGAATTCAGCTACAAGGCTGATGAAAACAGCTTTAGAGTATTATTATGTATTGAAGGAGCAGGAGATATTACTTACGAAGGAAGAACTATGAGATTCTATCGTGGTGACTGTATTTTTGTTCCAAGCAATAGCCCAGAATTAAAAATTCATGGTGTTGCAAATGTACTTGACATTGTTGGCTAAAAATGTTAAGAAATAGTCGATTTTTTGTTGACTTATTGAAAATAGGTTGCTATTATATATAATTGCATAATAGTAAATAAAATGGGTTAAAATCGTATATTTTAGCCCTAAAATTACGGAAAGGGTGTTGTTGATGAGCAAAGAACCATATCGTACTGTCGTACATGGCAAAGCGGTTCGTAGAGACTATTCAAAAGTTAGTGGAACCCTAGAACTTCCTAATTTAGTAGCTATTCAGACTGAATCTTATGACTGGTTTGAAAAGGAAGGCATTAGAGAAGTTTTCGAAGAAATTTATCCAATTCAAAATTCAAGTGGAACTATTTCTTTAGAATTCTTGGATTACAGCTTTGGTACTCCAAAATATGACATTAGTGACTGCAAAACTAGAGAGCTGACATATGCAGCTCCTTTAAAAGCGTCTATGCGTTTAACTATCGTTACTGATAGTGGTGAAGTATTAGAGAAGGACGTTGAAGATGTATTCTTAGGTGAATTCCCTAAGTTAACTCCAACTGGTACATTCGTAATTAACGGTGCTGAAAGAGTTATCGTTTCTCAGATTGTACGTTCTCCAGGTGCATACTATGCAATGGATGTTGAAGACAAGACAGGTAGAGACATTTTCACAAGTGAATTAATCCCATCAAGAGGTACTTGGTTAGAATTTATGACTGATTCTAAGAAGAGTGCACTTGGTCGTATTGTTAATATGAGCGTTGATAGAAAACGTAAGATTTTATCAACTATCTTATTCAAGGCTATCGGTTTATCATTAAACGCTGAAAAGAGCGAAGATGGATTCGATACAACTGAATTTAAGAAGTTCTTAAAGGCTATGAATCTTTCTGGTGAAGAAGAATTCTTACAGGAAGATGAACAGAGAGAATTCTTAAATTATTATTTATTACTTTATACTGGTATTTTTGGTAGTTATGAAGAAATCGCTAATACATTAAATGCTGATAGCAAGATTAAGACTACTGATGAAGCTTTAAAGGCTATCTATGAAAACCAGAGATCTGACGATATTCATACTGTTGAAGGTGCTAAGAGCTTAATGAATGCTAAGTTCTTTGATGCTAGAAGATATGATTTAAACAAGGCAGGTCGTTATAAGACTAACAAGAAGTTAGGTGTATACTCTCGTACTAAGAACAGAGTATTAGCTGAAGACTTAAAGGATGAAAACGGTGTAGTTGTTGTTAAGAAGGATACTTTAATCGACAAGTTTATTCTTGAAGATGTTAAGAAGGTTCTTGACAAGGGCTTACATATGATCGCATTACCACAGACATATGAATTCTCACATCCTGATACAGTTAGAATCCCAGTAAGCTATGGTAAGGGCTTAATCGGCCGTATTTTAGCTGAAAACTTAACAGCAGGTAAGAAGATTTATGAAATTGGTACTGTATTAACAGCTGAAGATGTTAAGGCTATCACTAAGGCTAACGTTGAAGAAGTTGCTTTATATGGTGGTATTTTTGCTCAGGCAGTTACTTTAACTAAGGAAAACGTTAAGGCAGTATTAAACTATGGTGGAAGATTATATTGCTATGGTAGATTAACTGAAAAGAATGGTAAGGACGTATTCTACAACGATGATTTAGCTGTATCTAGATATATTCCAGATTTCGAGCAGCCAATCGTTGATACAGATGCACGCAAGTGGATCGTTAACCAGGTTAATGAAGGCGCTGAATATACTTTATATTTAGTTGGTGCTGCTAACCAGGTTATCTATGTTAAGAAGTCTGCAGAATCTGATAAGGCTGTTAAGTCTATCGGTATCGACCCATTCACATTAAAGAAGACTATTACTATCTCTGATATGTATGCACAATATTCATACTTATTAGGTATGATCGATGAAATTGGTTCAGTAGATGATATTGACCAGTTAGGTAACAGACGTATCAGAAGCGTAGGTGAATTAATCCAGAACCAGTATAGAATTGGTTTCTCAAGAATGGAAAAGAATGTTAAGGAAAAGATGTCTATCACTGATCCTGCAACAATGACTGCTAAGTCATTAACTAACATTCGTTCTTTAACTGCTGCAGTTAAGGAATTCTTCTCTTCTTCACAGTTATCACAGTTCATGGACCAGGAAAATCCATTAGCTGAATTAACTAATAAGCGTCGTATCTCAGCTTTAGGCCCTGGTGGATTAACTAGAGAAAGAGCTGGTTTCGAAGTTCGTGACGTACACAATACTCACTATGGTAGAATCTGTCCGGTAGAAACTCCAGAAGGACCAAACATCGGTTTGATTAACTACTTAACTTCATACGCTAAGATTAATGAATATGGTTTCATTCAGACTCCTTACCGTAAGGTAATTAAGGAAGATGAAGATCATTATAAGGTATCTGATGAAGATATCGTATACTTATCAGCTGACGATGAAATGGATTATGTAATCGCTCAAGCTAACGAAGTTAAGGATGGATACTTAACTCCAGGTAACTGTGTTTGTCGTTATCAGACAGAAACAGTAATGATGCAGAGAGAAGAAGTTGAATTAGTAGACGTTTCTCCTAAGCAGATCATTTCAGTTGCCGCTGCTTGTATCCCATTCTTAGAAAACGATGACTGTACACGTGCCCTAATGGGTTCTAACATGCAGCGTCAGGCAGTTCCATTATTAAACCCACATTCACCAAATGTAGGTACTGGTATGGAATATAAGATCGCTCACGATGCTGGTAGTGCAGTAATCGCTGAAAATGGTGGTATCGTTACATACGTTGACGCATACAAGATTATTATCAATACAGGTTTAGCTGATGATGAATATAAGTTAATCAAGTTCCGTCGTTCAAACTCTGGAACATGTATCAACCAAAAGCCAATCGTAGCTGTTGGTGATAAGGTTAGCAAGGGTGACATCATCGCTGATGGTCCATCTATGGAAAATGGTGAATTAGCATTAGGTCAGAACGTTAAGATCGGTTTCATGACTTGGAACGGTTATAACTACGAAGATGCTGTAATCATGTCTGAAAAGATGGTTAAGTATGACTATTACACTTCTGTTCATATTGAAGAATACTCAATTGAATGTCGTGAAACAAAGTTAGGTCCAGAAGAAATTACTAGAGATATTCCTAACGTTTCAGAAGCAAGCATTAGAAACCTTGACTCAAGAGGTATCATCATGGTTGGTGCTGAAGTTAAGGAAGGCGATATCTTAGTCGGTAAGGTTACTCCAAAGGGCCAGTCAGAAGCTTCTCCAGAAGAAAAGTTATTATTCGCTATCTTCGGTGAAAAGAGTAGAGAAGTTAGAGACAACTCATTAAAGGTACCTCATGGTGGTGCTGGTATTATCCAGTCAATCACCATCTTTGATAGAAAAGATCATGAATTACCTCCAGGAGTTAATAAGGTAGTTAAGGTATACATCGTTCAGAAACGTAAGATTTCTGAAGGTGATAAGATGGCCGGTAGACATGGTAACAAGGGTGTTATCTCTAAGATTTTACCTCAGGAGGATATGCCATTCATGGCCGATGGTACTCAGTTAGATATCATGTTGAACCCATTTGGTGTTCCATCTCGTATGAACATTGGACAGGTTCTTGAAATCCACTTAGGTTTAGCTGCTGAAAAGCTTGGCTGTAAGTTCGCTACTCCAGTATTCGATGGTATTTCTAATGAAGAATTAATGAGTATCTTAAAGGAATCAGGATCTACTCCTGATGGAAAAGTTCAGTTATTTGATGGCAGAACTGGTGAACCTTTCGATGAAAGAATCGCAGTTGGTGTCATGTATATGATTAAGTTAGCTCACATGGTTGACGACAAGTTACATGCAAGAGCTACAGGTCCTTACTCACTAGTAACTCAGCAGCCTTTAGGTGGTAAAGCACAGAATGGTGGTCAGAGATTCGGTGAAATGGAAGTTTGGGCATTAGAAGCTTATGGCGTTGCTCATACATTATCAGAAATCTTAACAGTTAAGTCAGATGATGTTCAGGGTCGTACAAAGACTTATGAAGCAATCATTAAGGGCAAACCTATTCCAGAACCAAGCATTGGTGAATCATTCAGAGTATTAATTCACGAATTACAGGCTCTAGCATTAGATATTAAGATTTTCGACAAGGACGGAAACTTATTAGACTTATCTTCAACTGATGATGATACTAAGTCTACTACTAAGCAGGATACTGTTTACGAAGACAATGGTGATTTAACAGTTGTTAACGAAAGTGAAATCCCAGAAGCAGCAGTAGCTGGATTTGACGATTTTATGTAGGATTAAGGAGGTACTTCTAGATGAATATTAATGATGTAGCTTCAGTGCAGATCCAATTAGCCTCTCCAGAAAGAATTTTGGAATGGTCACATGGTGAAGTAAAGAAACCAGAAACAATTAACTATCGTTCTCAGAAACCTGAAAGAGATGGTTTATTCTGTGAAAGAATTTTCGGTCCATCAAAAGACTGGGAATGTTATTGTGGAAAATATAAGAAAGTCAGATATAAGGGTGTAGTATGTGACAGATGTGGTGTTGAAATCACAAGAAGCGCCGTAAGACGTGAAAGAATGGGTCATATTACATTAGCAGCTCCAGTTGCTCATATCTGGTATTTAAAGGGCACTCCAAGTAGAATTTCATTATTACTTGACGTTGCTCCAAAGCAGTTAGAAGAAGTAGTTTACTTCGTTAATTGGATCGTTACTGATCCAAAGGATGTTAGCGAATTAGCTTACAAGCAGGTTTTAACTACTGCTGAATATCGTAAGTATAGAGAAATGTATGGATCAAGCTCATTTACAGCTAAGATCGGTGCAGAAGCTATCAAGATCCTATTAGAACAGGTAGACTTAGAAAAGGAATATAAGTTATTAATTGAACAGCTTGAAAGCGCAGCTGGTGAAAAGCGTAAGAAGTTAATCAAGCGTTTAGAAACAGTTAACGCATTCAGAGAATCTGGTCAGCGTCCTGAATGGATGATTATGACTATATTACCAGTAATACCACCTGATTTAAGACCAATGTTACAGTTGGATGGTGGTAGATTCGCTACTAGCGACTTAAACGATTTATACAGAAGAGTTATCACTCGTAACAATCGTTTACAGAAGTTATTAGACTTAGGCACTCCTTCAATTATCGTTCAGAACGAAAAGCGTATGTTACAGGAAGCTGTTGACGCATTAATCGATAACGGTAGAAGAAGTAAGCCAGTTACAGGTGCAGGTAATCGTGCCTTAAAATCATTGTCTCACTCTTTAAAGGGTAAGCAGGGTAGATTCCGTCAGAACTTATTAGGTAAGCGTGTTGACTTCTCAGGACGTTCAGTTATCGCGGTTGGACCAGACTTAAAGATGTATCAGTGTGGTTTACCAAGAGAAATGGCTTTACAGTTATTCAAGCCATTCGTTATCAACGAATTAGTTTACGAAGAAATTGCACAGAATCCTAAGTCAGCTGAAAAGTTAATTGACAAGAACGATCCAAGAATTTGGGACGTTGTTGAAAAGGTTGTAGATGGACATCCAGTTTTATTAAACCGTGCCCCTACATTACATAGATTAGGTATCCAGGCTTTCATGCCTAAGTTAGTTGAAGGTAGAGCTATTCGTCTTCATCCATTAGTATGTACAGCGTTCAACGCCGACTTCGATGGTGACCAGATGGCCGTACATTTACCACTAAGTGAAGAAGCTTGTGCAGAAGCACAGATCTTAATGCTTGGTTCAAACAACATCTTAGGTCCTAAGGATGGTAGCCCAATCGTAACTCCTTCACAGGACATGGTACTTGGTAACTTCTACTTAACAATGGAAGAAACTAAGGCTGATTTCTATGAAGAAGCTGAAAGATTAAGAGAATTAGGTGACGAACAGTCAGCTAAGTTATGGGAAAACTATGGTAATTCTGAAGGTAGAGTTTATAAGGACGTTGAAGAAGTATTATTAGCTTACGACAACAAGTTAACTCACTTACATACAAGAATTGCGTTAAGAGCATCTTCTTTAGGAAAGAGTTTCTTTACTGAAGAACAGAAGAATAAGTACTTAGTTACAACTGTAGGTAAGATTATCTTCAACCAAATGTTCCCAGAAGACTTCCCATATGTTAACGAAGTTGTTGGTGACTGGGCTAAGAAATTACCAGATGAATACTTTGTAGAACCTGGTACTAATATCCCAGAATACATCGCAAATATGCCTAAGCATTCTCCATTAAAGAAGAAAGACTTAGGAAAGGTTATCGGTGAAGTTTATTCTAGATACGCTAACGAAGGAAATACATATATCTACTTCGATAGAATCAAGGATAATGGATTTAAGTATTCAACTGTAGCCGGTATGACTATTTCATTACACGATATCAAGGTAGCTCCTAACAAGGATAAGTACGTTGAAGAAGGTAAGGTAGTTGCTGATCAGCTTATGAGACTTCATAAGAGAGGCTTATTAACTGAACAGGAATGGGAAAAGCAGTTAATCGATCTTTGGGGTGGAATCAAGGATAAGATTGGTGATGAATTAATGGATTCATTACCAACTAAGAACCCTATCAACATGATGGCCGTTTCAGGTGCCCGTGGTAACAAGTCACACTTTACTCAGCTTGCTGGTATGCGTGGTTTGATGGGTAAACCAACTCAGGCTAAGAGTGCTAAGGGCTTCCAGTCTTCTATCATCGAAGTTCCAATTTATTCAAACTTCCGTGAAGGTTTAAAGGTAAGTGAATTCTTCATTTCATCTCACGGTATCAGAAAAGGTTTAACAGATACAGCGTTAAAGACAGCTTCTTCTGGTTACTTAACAAGAAGATTAGTAGACGTTGCTCAAGACGTTGTAGTTGAAGAAGATGATTGTGGAACAGATAACGGCTATTTGATTGAAGAAATCAGAGACAGAAAAGCTGACACAGTTATCGAGGGTTTATACGACAGATTAGTTGGTAGATACGTTAAGGAAGATATCGTTAATCCAGAAACTGGTGAATTAATCATTGCTGAAGATGAGTTCATCGATGAAGCAAAGGCTAAGGCAATCACTTCTGCTGGTATCAAGAAAGTATTAATCAGAAACGCATTCGTCTGCGAAGCAGAAAGAGGCGTATGTCGTAAGTGTTATGGACGTAACATGGCTACAGGTAAGCTAGTTGAAAATGGCGAATCTGTTGGTATCATGGCTGCTCAGTCAATCGGTGAACCAGGTACACAGTTAACAATGCGTAACTTCCATACTGGTGGTGTTGCTGGCAGTAGCGATATCACTCAAGGTTTACCAAGAGTAGAAGAATTATTTGAAGCAAGATGTCCTAAGCACCCAGCTATTATCGCTAAGGTTTCAGGTACTATTACAGATATCGAACAGTTAGAAGATAATGGTGGTACAAAGGTTGTTATCACTAACCAGCAGGGCGAAGATATCGAACATAAGGTTGATATCACTCAGACTATTCGTTCTTGGTGGAAGGTCGGTTCATATGTTGAAGCAGGTGACAAGTTAACTGAAGGTTCAGTAAATCCTAAGGAATTAATTGCCGTTGCAGGTGTTAACGCTGTACAGGATTATATCTTGAAGGAAGTTATGAAGGTTTACCGTTCACAAGGTATCGATATTGCTGATAAGCATATTGAAGTAATGATTACTCAGATGTTACGTAAGGTTATCGTTGAAGAAGGTAACGATACTGGCTTAACTAAGGATTCTCAGATTTCTAAGAGCATGATTACTGCTAAGAATGAAAAGGTTCTTATGGATGGTGGTATCCCAGCTAGATTCAGACCTACATTATTAGGTATTTCAAAGTCTTCAGTAGAAACAGATTCTTGGTTATCAGCTGCATCATTCCAGGAAACTACTAAGGTATTAACTGATGCTGCAGTAAATGGTAAGATTGACCCATTAAAGGGCTTAAAGGAAAATGTTATTATCGGTAAGATGATTCCAGCTGGTACTGGTTGTGCTGCTGATAGAGTTTCAACTTATCAGGTACACGAATTAGCTTCTGAAATGAAGGCTGAAAAAGAATTACGTCTTCAGAAGGAAGATGCTAAGAAATTCGAAGAGCTAAGCGAAATCGCTGATGAAGCTGAGCTTGATAGAGATTAATTAAAAACTAAGGCTTCTATATTACATGGAGGCCTTTCTTTGTAGAAGGGACATATTATGGAATTTAAGGAAGTTGTAAGTAAAAGATACTCATGTAAGAAGTTCTCTGATAAACAGGTTGATTCTAGTGCATTACAAGCCATTTTAGAGGCTGGTAGACTAGCTCCTACTGCTAAGAACCTTCAAGAGCAGAAAATCTATGTCGTAAGCTCTAAAGAAGGATTAGAGAAGATTGATTCTAATAGTCCATGCAGATACAACGCTCCTACTGTATTAGTAGTTGCCTATAACAAAAATGAAGTATTTAACTACCCAGAAACAAACACTTCTAGTGGTGTGGAAGATGCTACTATCGTAGCTACTCATATGATTTTAGCTGCTGCGGATAACGGGGTTGACTCTTGCTGGATCAATAAACTTAATCCAATTTCTTTAGCTAAGGATCTTGGTTTAGGTGAAGATGAAGAAATTGTTATGATGATGGATTTAGGTTACGCTGTAGAAGGTTTTAAGCCATTACCTAATCATACAAATAGAAAACTTCTAGAAGAGACAGTTAAGTATTTATAGAAATTTTTACACTAATTAGTTAGTTGACATGGCTAAGTAATTAGTGTATTTTTATTACTGGAGTTTTTGAAAAACTTCCGTCAGTAGCGGCTACCTGACGTATACCTAAAATAAGGAGATGTATATTTATGAATTCAAAAATAATCGCAAAGATCGCAATGATCGCTGCTTTGTATACAGCAGTATCATTAGCTTTAGCACCAATCTCATATGGTAATATCCAGGTGAGAATAGCAGAAGCTTTAACTTTATTACCACTTATTTATAAGCCTTCAACTTGGGGCTTAGTACTTGGTTGTTTCCTAACTAATTTATTAGGAGCAATGCTAGCTATAAATCCTACAGGCTATATCGATGCTGTTGTTGGTACAATGGCTACATTATTAGCTTGTTTATGCACTTATAAGTTTAGAGATATTACAATTAAGAATGTTCCAGTATTATCAATCTTAATGCCAGTATTATTCAATGGCGTTATCGTTGGAGCCGAATTAGGCGTATTATTCTTCCCTGAAAGTGTATTAACTGGTTCATTAATCTGTGGTATTGAAGTAGCTGTTGGTGAATTGATTTCAGTAATTATCGGTTGGTTTTTAATCAAGGCATTAAAGAAGACTAAGATTGCTGAAGACTAATAGTTAGTTTAATCGTGTTAACCTGTTTATAGTTTAGCCGCTAAACTAAGGTAAATATTAGAACTATTAATAAAGCCATCGTTTATGATAACGGTGGCTTTTTAGTTTTCTATGATTTGCTGAATAAGTGAGCTTTCAAAGCATTGAACGACTCAGGTGAGATATCATGTTCAATCTTACAGGCATCTTCTTGAGCAATTATAGGATCAACTCCTAAATTGATTAAACAAGTAGTTAGTACTTGATGACGTTCATATATTGTTGTAGCGACTTCTAATCCTTTTTCTGTTAACGTGATAGCACCGCTTGCATCATTAACGATTATATATCCATCATTTTTTAATAATCCTAATGCTCTAGATACTGAAGGTTTAGAGTAGTCCATAGCATTACTTACATCTATAGCTCTTACATAGTTGCTTTTTTGAGATAATTGTAAGATAGTTTCTAAATACATTTCTCCAGACTCTTGTAATTTCATATATACCTCGATTTTGATTGTTTTCTTATTTCGTTCTACTTAATATACTTTATCACAACTTAATAGTTATTTCCAGTTACAGAAAGAATGTAGTATAATCTACACGAGGTATAAAAGATGAAATACGATGGCAAGAAATTATTGAATTATTGGGATGTACTTCTTTCCCTATGTGGAATGATATTTGTCTCATTAGGTGCATTATATAACGCAATTGGTGGCTTCTATGGCCCAGCTAGTAAGGACTTAGGAGTATTAAGAGGAGATTATGTATTATCTCAAACATTATGGTATGCAATATTAGCTTTAGCAGCGTTCTATTTAAATAAGAAATATACAAAGGATAACTATAAGAAGATTTTAGTAGTTGCTGTAGTTATTAGTAGTATTACTTTATTTGCTCAAAGCAAAGTAACTGCTTTATGGCAAGTATATGTTCTATCAGTAATTAGAGGTATAACAATCGCTCCATATGGTTTAGTAGTTGTTACTAGCTCTATTAATTTCTGGTTTAAAAAGAAATCAGCTATTATCACTAGTGCAATTTTAGCTTTCTCTGGAATTGGTGGAGCAATCTGTTCACCAGTATTTAACTCTATCATTGAATCAAAAGGATGGAGAAGTGGATATGTAGCTTTAGCTATTATTAATGTTGTATGTTTATTACCTGCATTATTATCTAAGTATACATATAAACCTGAATACATTGGTGCTATCGCTTATGGATCTGATGGTACTGCAGTAGTTAAAAAGACAGTTAGCAACGAAAAGATTAATTATCTTTCAGTATTCTTTATTGGATGTGCAATGATTGTCGTATATAATTCACCATCAACATTTATTACACAACAATTCGTTGGCTATACATCATTCTTAGCTATTGGTAGTGCAGTAGGAGCGATGATGGTAAGCGTTAATATGGTAGGTAATATTTCAGGTAAGTTCCTATATGGATTTGTCGCTGAGAAGCTAGAACCAGTATTTGCGATTTTAGTATTCGTTATTATTAATATGGTTGGTACTTCTATGTTACTAATCAGTAGAAATACAACAATACTATTAGTAGCAGCTTTATTACATGGTGCTCAATACGCAGTTAGTGCTTCAGGTTATGTATCATTAGTAAAGCATATTTATGGGGTAGAAAATTATCCAAAAGTATATTCAACAACATCACTAATTAGTTCTGTTTCAGCATTCTTTGTTCAGACATCACTTGGCTATGTATATGACTATACACATCAGTATTGGCCGTTATTTGTGATTTCATTATTAGCTAATACAGTGATTATTTGCGCTTTATTTGCGATTAGAAAATCACTTAAAACTAAAGAAGCTTAAGCCAGTTAAACAGCTGGCTTTTATTTTTAAATAAATAAGTGAAAAATAAATAAAAAAAGATAAAAAAAGACTTGCTTTGGAAAAGGAGATGTAGTAATATAATAAAGCACGCAACGGAG
>JAZRWC010000019.1:0-7047 GCA_045599505.1 Erysipelotrichaceae bacterium
AGAAGATTTAATTGAACCGCCCATTGCCGATCGGCACGATGTGGTGGTGTGAGAGGGCTATTAATTTAGCCCTACTCGATTTAAGCTGAAGTTGAAATAAAGCGAACATTTTGATTATAATTGTTGGGTAGTGATAAGGAGTAGGATTTATATGAGTGAACATAATAGATTATTACAGAGATATAAGAGTACAAGAGCGATTCTTTTATTTATTATTGTTTTTAGTGCATTAAATATTATCTTCGCTATTATTGGTTCTGATTTGATGTTTGTATATTCATTAATCACTCCGCAATTAGCTATCGCATTTGCTAGAGTAAGTTATACAGGAATTACAAGTGTGGCACTTATAATTGTGTTTGGTGTTATTCCAGTATTATTACTTTTAGTTGTCCACTTGTTAAGTGCTAAAAACTATAAGTGGTTGACTGTGGCTTGTGGATTTATTATTACAGATTTATTGGCTCTAATTGTATTTATTGTTGTATATGGTTTTGCTCCAGCGATGATTGCCAACTTCTTAATTGAAGGATTCATCATCGTATCGCTATTAAATGGTGTGAAGGTTGGTAAACAATTAGATAACAATTACCAAGAAGATGTTATTGAAGAATATGTAATTAATACTGAATATGATGGAAATACTAGTGTCTACTTTTACGATAAGCAGTTAGCTAAAGAAAATAAGACTACTGGTATCATGGGTACCATCATATCTGTATTTGGATTTGTCCTGGCATTATTTATTGATATATTTGTGATGCTTGCCTTACTTTCTATTCCTCGCTTTTCTGAGGAGTTAGCTGTTGGATTATTCTTTGCACTATTACTAATCAGCTTTATTGTGTTCTTCATCTATACAATTAATAACGCTGCATTCTTAAACGCTAAGTATTTCTCATACTACAAGGATGGAAACAGCATTTGTCGTTTAACTAACAACAATAAGGCTACATTAGTTAAATATGAAAATCTAAAGGTAGTTAGTAGAACAACAAAGGAATTTAAATGTACTTACACTAATAAAAATGGAAAAACTAAGAAGTATGTAATTCCTAATTGTTATCCAAATATTGAAAACATTCTATATTAAAAGCTCGGTTGCCCGAGCTTTTGTTCTTCTAATCGAATACTCTTTCTAAAGAGATTCTCTTTTTATTTACATCAACTTCAATTACCTTAACTTTGATGATTTCACCAATGCTAATTACATCAGTTGCCTTCTTAACGAATGACTTTGAAAGTTTACTTATATGAACTAGACCATCCTGGTGTACCCCAATATCAACGAAGGCTCCAAAGTCAGCAACATTACGAACAGTTCCGGTTAATACCATTCCCTCTTTTAATGAGTTGATATCCATGATATCACTTCTTAATACAGGAGCTGGTAGTTGGCTTCTTGGGTCTCTAGCAGGCTGCTTTAGTTCAGAGATAATATCTGCTAAAGTTAATGCACCTACATCAAGTTTCTTAGCTAAAGCATCAACTCCACCTAATAGCTTAACTTTGCCATCGATATCCTTTAGGTTATGTTTTCTAATATCTTCATCACTATAACCTAATAAGTTCATTAGCTTTTTAGCTTGGTTGTAGCTTTCTGGATGTACTGCTGTTGAATCTAATACTTCTAAAGAATCAGAAACTCTCAAGAAACCAGCACATTGAGTAAATGCCTTTTCACCAATCCCTGAAACCTTCAATAAGTCATTACGTGATTTGAATCTAGTCTTCTCACGATACTTAACTATGTTTTCAGCAGTTTTACTAGTGATACCAGCTATATTCTTTAATAGTGATACACTAGCAGTATTTAATTCAGCACCGACACTTGATACGCAGTTTTCTACAACACCATCAAGTGATGCGCTTAATTCCTTTTGATTCATGTCATGCTGATATTGACCAACTCCGATTGATTTAGGATCAATCTTAACTAATTCAGCTAATGGATCCTGTAATCTTCTGGCGATAGATATTGCGCTACGCTTTGTTACATCATAATCAGGGAACTCAGCTATAGCTAGTTTTGATGCACTATATACTGAAGCTCCTGCTTCATTAGTCATTACATAGCTGACTTTTCTGGTTTGATGCTTGATTAAATCAGCAACGAATATTTCACTTTCCTTGCTTGCAGTTCCGTTACCAATTGAGATAATGTCAACATTGTACTTATTGATTAATCCTGTGAGTATCTTAGCTGCTTCAGCAGTTTTATTCTGTGGAGCAGTTGGGTATACAACAGAAGTATCTAGTGGATTACCGATATCATCAACAACAGCGATCTTGCATCCTGTACGGTATGCGGGGTCAAATCCCATAACAACCTTACCAACAACTGGTGGTTGTAATAGTAAGTTCTTTAGATTTTCTTTGAATACTTCAATAGCTTTCTTGCTGGCATCTTCAGTTAACTCATTGCGGATTTCAGTAGCTATTGAGTTAGAAATTAGTCTATTGTAGCTATCGATGATTGAGTTGGTTAAGAAAGCTTTAACTTCCTTACTAGCAGTATTTCTAATAACCTTGTTTGATAAATAATCGATTATTCCAGTTTCATCAACTGTAATCTTAACTGAAAGGATGTCTTCCTTTTCACCACGATTAATGGCTAGTAATCTATGAGAAGGAATC
Source organism: Erysipelotrichaceae bacterium (assembly GCA_045599505.1). Taxonomy (GTDB): domain Bacteria; phylum Bacillota_I; class Bacilli_A; order Erysipelotrichales; family Erysipelotrichaceae; genus UBA1783. The sequence goes on from JAZRWC010000019.1 coordinate 2,638, forward strand.
TTCTTTACGGGTTCATTGTAACTATAATAAAGGCGATATACGCTGTCTTCACTTGTCTTAGCTTTTGATTCGATAGAACCATTTCTATATGTATAGCTTCTAATTTCTTTACGATAGTTAGCATCATCAGAAATCATTTCAGCGATTATATCACTTGCTCCTTCTAGTGCCTCTTTAGCATTTTTAACATTTTCTCCAACAAACTTATTAGCTTGTTTTTCTATGTCTTTTTCATCTTGTTTTAGTAAGATGTAGTTAGCTAATGGTTCTAAACCCTTTTCCTTTGCGATGATAGCTCTTGTTCTTCTTTTTGGTCTAAATGGGCGATAGATATCATCTACTTCAGAGATAGTTAAAGCGTTATCGATAGCTAAGCTGATCTCATCGGTTAATTTATCTTGAACATCGATTAATCGTTTTACATCAGCTTTTCTTTCTTCCAAAGCGCGATATAAAGCTAACTTTTCTTCAAAACTTCTTAATACTTCATCTGTTAAATTGCCAGTTGCTTCTTTACGATATCTTGCGATGAAAGGAACTGTATTACCTTCATCAAGTAGCTTAGCTACTGTATCGGCCTGCTTTAAAGATATTTTTAATTCAGATGCGATTTGAGAGTAAATATTCATCTTTACTTACCCATCTTATCTAAATTTTTGATTGCTTCATAATAGATAGCGCATTGTGATAATAATGATTCCATAGTTATGAATTCATTATCATCATGGATATGATAGTTATGCTTATCATCGCTACCACCGATAGCTACGATACCTTTCATTTCCTTTGCGTAAGTGCCTCCACCCATTGTTAGAGGTTTAGCATCAGAATCACCAGTTACTTCTTGATAAGCCTTCATTAGAGCTTCAATCATTGGTGAATTAGGAGGGAAGAATAATGAGTCACCACCACCAACATCTACTAAATGACCTTCACCATTTTCTAACATTGGCTTGATAACATCTTCCTTCTTTAAAGATACTGGGTAACGGATATCGATAGTGAAGTAGAACTTGCCATCCTTTTTAAATGCTACACCATTATTGAATGTTAAACGTCCATATTCATCAGCTAAATCAATTCCTAACTTTTCACCATTGTATGTTGTAGAAATATACTTGTGGTATAAATCAGTTAATTCATCATTTAATCCAGCTAAATATAATGCCTCTAATGCATGTGAAATAGCGTTAACTCCTAATTCAGGAGTAGAAGCATGAGCTGCAGTACCGATAACTTCTAATACATTTTCATTTAATGTATACTTGATGTTATTTGCCATGAAGTATTCATCAAGCTTATTAACATCAAAATCAGGGTTATTGAATGTGATAGTGCACTTAGCAGCTACTACATTACCTACTGTACCAGCTTTGATATCAGAAATCTTTTCAGAAGTTAATTCTAAAGCGCCACGTACGCCACCTTTTTCGCCAAATACTACTGGATTAGCACCATCTGGTGTAAAACCACAATCAACATAGCCTAACTTCTTAACGTAGTAAGCAATACCACGAGAACCAGTTTCTTCGTTACATCCTAAGATTAATCTAACTCTCTTTGTTAAAGTTGGCTCTAAAGCCTTTAATTCACGCATAGCAGTTAAAGCTGCTACAGCTGCACCTTTATCATCGGCAGTTCCTCTTCCATAAAGCTTGCCATCGATTTCAGTTAGCTTGAATGGATCTGTGTTCCAAGAATCAGATACTGGAACAACATCTAAGTGTGCTAATACACCGATAATTTCTTCACCCTGTCCCATTTCGATGTAACCACAATAGTCATCAACATTGCATGTTCTAAAGCCATAAGCTTCAGCCATTTCTAATGCCTTATGTAAACAATCTCTGTTATCAAAACCAAATGGTGTTGGAGCTTGATTTGGATTGTACACAGATGGATAGCTTACTAATGTAGCTAAATCGTTTAAAATGTCTTGAGTGTATTTTTCAAAATCTTTTGCCTTCATATATACCTCTTTCTTTTTAGTTAAATGCGCTTGGTAGTGATGAGAAAATGCTAGAATCTGAATATTCAGTATAATAGCTTTGAAGTAGTGACTTACTTCTTTGGATAAGCTCATCAATCTTATCGTAGTAGATGCTGCTAATTGACTGAAGTTCCTTTAACCCGATGCCATCATCAAGGATACTAATCAATTCATCAGAAAGTTGGATTTCTTTAAATAGCTCACTAGTGAAGCTGTTCATCCAATAGCTTTCAGCCTGATTAATTGAAATTAAGTCCTCTCTTAAGGATACAAAAGTACCTAAAAAACTTGTTAGTAGCATAGCCTCTAAGTCGTTTAATCCATCAAATTGTTTTGGAATAATCATAATTAGTCTCTCTTTCTATGATTTCTAATTATACTACATTAGTTTTGGTAAGTTGTATTAAATCACTAAAAAGATTATAATAGGTTAGAGTTGGAGGACGAAATATGAAAATCCTTTTAAAGATTTTATTAATAGTAATATTATTCGTCGCAGGCTATTTTGGAATTATGACAGTAGCTTACGATTATTTATATCCTTATCCAGTTGGAATTTTAGATGAGATTGAAAGAGCAGACGAAGCAAGATTCTATCGTTGCATTTCTAAAACTAAGGTTGATGATGATACATTAGTATTCTTCTCAAGAAGCAATAATGGTGTAGGTACAGATATTCATTTTGGTACACTAGATTCAAATATGCCTGATATTTTAGCTAACAAGTTCTGCACTTTAACAAGCTCAATTTATATGCCAACTGAAACAATCGCTTATACTATAGCTACAAGTGATGATAAGACGGTATACTTATTTGGTGCTACTGGTGATATGAATACAGAAAGTATCACAGTAACATTCTATGATGGTGAAAACGCTGTAAAGGAATATGAAGCAGAGTTTAAAGATGGTTGTTACTTCGTTAGATTCTTCGATACTTCATTAGCTCAATATCCTTGCTCAGTAACAGGTTACAATGAGGAAGGATACGCTACTTTTGAGTATTTCTACCAGCCATTAATGGAAAACGTTCCAGGTCAATTACAGTAAATGAAAAAGGCAAATATGCCTTTTTTATTTGCTATAGTTCAGTGTATTTTTTGCTGGAACCCTTTGCCTTTTCAATAGGGTATTTAGCTTCATTCTGTTTCATCTTACGATAGATATTTTCTATCGGGTCAATATCTAAGACATAAGCTAAATCTAGACAATATGCCATGACATCTGCTAATTCATCACATATAGCTTCTTTATCCTTTTGATTATACTCGTCGGAGAACTGGAAATGTTCTAATAGTTCGTTTGCCTCTAAGACGATTGATTTAACTAGATTGTTTGGTGTGTGAAATTGATTCCAGTCTCTATCATCATTGAACTTCTTTAAGTAAGCAATTAATTCATCCATACCATTCACCTCATTACAGGTCTAATTATAGCATTATTATTGTTGCACATAAATTAGAAGTGTGATAAGATAAATAAGCACTTAGGGGTGTCGTACAATGGTAGTACAGCGGTCTCCAAAACCGCTGACGCGGGTTCGATTCCTGCCACCCCTGCCATTTACAAATTAACCACTGAAAAGTGGTTTTTTTGTGCTTTGGTAGTCAATTGACAACTTGTGTGATTGTATAGATAATAATGGTAGTGATGAGGTGAGTGTTATGCAGGCTAATAATTTGGTAGTTGTTGATGCTTTTGAAACATATAATAGTTTATTATCAACTAGTAGGTATAGAAAAAAGAATGTGTCTTTTATACTGTACAATACTTCTGAAACAGCTACAGCTGTTCGCCCTACTATCAACTTCTGGTTTACTGATCCTGATGGTGATGTTGTATGCAAATCTAAAATATCAACCCCACTTTTACAACCGTTAGATAATGTTATATTATTCACTTTCGCTGAAATCAGTACGGAACATAGAAGAGATGGGTTAACTTTACATTACCAAGTAGAATGTGAGGAACTAAAAGAAAAGTACATTGCTCCTGCTCAAAGTAATTTTGAAATTACACTAGAAGGTAAACTTGATAAGGTTAATCAGCCATATTACCAAGGTGGTATAACAAATCACTATTTGATACCTGTTGAATGTGAAGCTGTATTATTGTTAAGAAATAAAGGTAAGACAGTTTATGTTGCAACAAACTATGTTGGTGTAGTAAATGTTAATGAAACTAAAACGGTGAATTATATGGTCCCTATTAAATTCCCAGAACATGATCAAGCTTTTATCGGTTTGAATTTTCCTACACCGAATAAAAGATTCTAATATCAAAAAGAAAAAGGCGAGTGATTCGCCTTTTAACATCTTTTTAACACTTCACAGATTACTTCATAGCATCTGTCAAATGATTCTAAGTCTAAGCTTTCTTTTGGTGTATGTTCACCAGAAGAGATAGGACCATATGTGATG
>JAZRWC010000020.1:0-14613 GCA_045599505.1 Erysipelotrichaceae bacterium
TTGTAAACACTTGGAACAAATGCGTTTACTAACATTGCACCACAGCTTGCTACGGTAGCAGTAACTACTACTCTAACAACTGGTAATGCCTTTTCATCAACGCACTTTCCTAAAGCGCCATTAACAATATTTGATAATACTGAAACTACTAATACTGTAACACCCATAACTAGTGCACTCATTACGTTAGCTGTTGAACCTAAAGCAACAACTGAACCTAAGTATAATACTGTAACAGGGTTTAATTTAACGTTTTCCATTTATTTTTCCCCCTTCTTACTTAACTAGTTCAAATGCTTCGAATACTGCCTTAGCAGCTGAACCAATAGCATCAGATGAAACTGTAGCACCAGAAATTAAATTCTGACCATCGAATGTTTCACTTGTAACACCAACGAATCCTGCCTTGAATGCATCTTCATCTAATGTATAAGCGCTGAAGTATTCACCTTCTAAGATGAATTCCTTAACTGTCATAGCGTATACTGCACCATTAGAATCTAATACATAGTAAACATCCATCTTGTCTCCACCGAAACCATAAGGCTTACATGCGAATCCATAGTATGTTGAACCATTAGCAGAGATCTTATAACCACTTGAGATGCAACTATGAACACCAGCTAATTCTAACTGTTCGAATTCACCATCTAATAACTTAGATAATGTTCTAGCATCACTTGCAGGAACCTTAACTTCTACTGCCTTCATAGCTTCAACTAATGAACTATGAGCTTCAGTAACGTTTTCGCCTTCAGTGTTATATACATCAACTGTACCTGTAGCGTTAATTACTGCTAATACCATTTTGCCACCATCTTCAACGATAGCGCCAGCACCAGTACCATTGTTAGCTACTAATACGTTCATGCCATTTACGTTCTGAGTTTCTGTCTGTAATGCACCAACTGGAGAACATGCACCAGAGAATACAGTAGGAATTAACTCAGTTAATAACTGTTCAGGACTCTTTTCAGCAGCCTTCATTAAGTCATTAGCTACTAATGCATTGAATGCATCGATTGTAGCCTTCTTGAATGCTGTTGATGAGTAAGTAACACCAGCAACGATCTGAACGTTAGCTAATGTTGAGTCTTCTCCAACATATGTTGAAGGATAATCAGCACCAAAATCTCTTGTTTCTGGATATGCTGTTAATTCTGTTCCAACGATTACACCTTCATTAGAGATACCTAATGTGAATTCAATTGGATCATGAGTGAAACCTTCAGTAGTGCTTGACTTGATAACGAAGCCCTTACCTGTAGTTTCCTTGTAAATTTCAACAACTGTATTAGCAACATCTACTAATCCATTTTCGTTGTTTGCATCATATAATAATTCGAAGTTTTCTCCATCAGGCATAACAGCTAATAAACTAGCGTATGCAGCTGAAGCACCATTAGCAGCGATGATTGGACCAGTTACCATATTAACTAGTGATAATACAACTGCTGAAACTAATGTTACGATAACAACAGATACTGTAGTATTAAGTTTACGCACGTTTCTTACCTCCTAAAGGCTGGTTCAATGTCCATCTTTCAACATAAGGAACTAATAAGTTCATAACTAAGATTGAGAATGATACACCTTCTGGATATCCACAGAATTCTCTGATAACGAATGTGATAATACCACAACCGATAGCGAATACTACTTTACCCTTATTAGTGATAGGTGTAGTTACATAGTCAGTAGCCATGAAGATAGCACCTAAGAATAAACCACCTGATAAAATCTGGTATAAAGCCTTAGTCACATCAAATGAAGTAACGATATATAAGCCAAATACTGTGCAGATAAATGCAGCTGGAACATACCACTTGATATCCTTCTTAACTGATAAGAAGATCCATCCTAATACTAATGCGATGATACAAGTTTCACCGATAGCACCACCATGGTTACCTAATAACATATCTAATAAAGAAGGTAATTCAGCACCGTTCTTCATTAATTCTAATGGAGTTGCACTACTTGTTAAATCAGCAGCTAACTTTGTAGGTAAAGCACCACCAGCAACACTTGAGAAAGTAACTAACATCATTACTCTACCAGTGATAGCAGGGTTAGCGAAGTTTCTACCTAAACCACCGAATAAACACTTAGCAACTACAATAGCGAATACACTACCAACAACACATTCATAAACTGAAACGTTTGTTGATAAGTTTAAAGCTAATAATAAACCTGTTACAGCAGCAGATAAATCACCGATTGTCTGAGCTTTCTTTGTAACAGCGTTAAATGCACCTTCAGCAACTACAGCTGAAGCAACACATGTGCAGATTACTACTAAAGCCTTTGTACCAAATAATACGACACCTGCAGCAGCAGCTGGTAAAAGAGCTAAAATAACATCTAACATTACTTTTCTAGTTGAAGCACCAGAGTGAATGTGTGGTGAACTAGAGTTAACAAAATTTGCCATTTCTCTTCTCCTTTCCTATCGTCTTGGTCTCTTAGATCTAACAAATGCCTTAGCTTCTCTGTTAATCTTAACTAATGGCTTGTGAGCTGGACAAACGTAAGCACAGCATCCACATTCCATACAAATACCAACCTGCTCTTCATCTAAGATAGCAAGTCTTTCTTCTTCATCTTCAATTTCCATAGCTCTTGCATAAGCAACTGGGTTAAGCATTAATGGACAATTGTCTACACATCTACCGCAATGGATACAATCTGTAGGTTCTAATTCCTTAGCTTCTTCAACTGTGAATGAAATTAAACCGTTTGTTGCCTTGATAACTGGAACATCTAATGAGCTAACAGCGTTACCCATCATAGGGCCGCCAATAATAACCTTACCAACTTCCTTATTGAAGCCGCCAGCCTGTTCTAATACATAACCAATTGGAGTTCCAACAGGAGCCACAACGTTCTTAGGTTCTGCAACTGGAGTACCATCTACAGTGATGATTCTTTCAACTAATGGCATACCAGTTTCGAAGTATCTAGCAACCATAGCTAATGAAGTTACGTTGATAATTAATACACCAACTGAAGCAAGTCTTGCACCTTCAGGAACAACCTTACCAGTTGAATTGTATAATAGCATCTGCTTAGCACCCTGAGGATAGATTGAATCTAAAACCTTAACCTCAACTGAGCTATCACCAGCAAACACTTCATTCATCTTAGCGATACATTCAGGCTTATTAGCTTCAATACCGATGATGAACTTTCTAACATTGCAGTAATCTCTTAAAAGTTCGATACCTTTCTTGATATAATCTGCATATTCTAACATTGTTCTTGTATCACTAGTTAAGTATGGTTCACATTCAGCACCATTGATTAACATAGTTTCTACATCGTTCTTTCTAACTGCATCTAACTTACCCCAAACAGGGAAAGCAGCACCACCTAAACCAACAACACCAGAGTCCTTAACAGCGTCTAAGAATTCATCAAGATTGCTAACAGTTACTGGATGTAAGTTTGGATCAGCTTCCATCTTTCCATCACTTTCGATTCTGATAGCTTGACACTTTCTACCGTTGTCTAAAACAAATGGTTCGATAGACTTAACTGTACCTGATACAGAAGCATGTACAGGACAAGAAATCTTTTCGTCAGCTTTAGCGATAAGTGTACCAACATAAACATGATCACCTTCGTTTACTACTGGAATAGCAGGTCCACCAGAGTGCATGCTAGTTGGGATTAAAACTTCCTTTGGAGGACAAATAGCCACAGACTGCATATTAGCTGTATGCTTAGTATGAGGCAAATGTACCTTAGAAAGATTCTTCTTTAAGCTCATATTTTTCTCCCTTTCTCGTTTCTCAATTCTATTTCTGAGTCAATATTTGACCTATTAATTCATTATAAACTATTTCCTGATTTTCATAAACCCAGAGAACACCAACATTTCCTAACTTTTCAGCTAGTTTAGCTCCATCTTCTTGTGACATACAGAATAATGCGGTTGATAAAGCATCAGCTAAACCGCTATCTTTAGTTACGATTGTGATAGCAGCGAAATATCTTGCAGGTTCTAATGTATCTGGATCGATAATATGATGATATCTAATATCATTATTGTAGAAGTATCTTTCATAATCTCCACTAGTTACACAAGCAGTATCGCTTGTAGTAATCTTAGTAATGTATCCAGATTTATTTCTAGGATTAGTAATACCTGTTACCCATCCTTCTCCATTAGGTCTAGAACCGATTTCTCTAATATTTCCACCTATATTTAATACATATCCATACCAGCCCTTTTCTTCAAAGTATCTGGCTGTCATTTCTGTTGCGTATCCCTTACCATATGCTCCAACATCGATTGATGCTAAAGGATCAGTAATTTCAATCGTATTATTCTGTTCATCAATAACTAATAGTTCGATAGAAGTATGCTTATTAGCTTCTTCTAATTCTTCTACAGATGGAAGTAAATTATCATTTCCATCGTCAGCTCTTTCTCTATAATCATGCCATACCTTTAAGACGCTACCTAACATCACATTCATCTTACCGTTTGTTAAGTAATATAATTCCTTAGCGTTTGTTAAGAATGTAATTAGTTCAGGATCAACTTCAATTGGACCTTGACCAGCCATCTTATTTAATGTGCATAAATTGTTTATACCAGAATATTCGTAATAAATGTCAAATAGCTGATGATACTTTCGCAAGATTGCGATACCCTCATCAGCTTTAGATTGCATTAACTCGTCTGAGTCTCCGTTATAGTTAAAAATATAGGAGATGGTATCGAAATACTCGAAATATTTAACCCCTTTTGCTGCAGGTGCTTCTTCCTTTTGTTTTGAACATCCTGCCAAGGCAGTAGTTAAACAAGCAATACAACACATTACAACAAATAGAGTTTTTAATTTCTTATACACGATAGTCTCCTATATTTCTAGTTCTTATTTAGTTTTTTAATTATTTAAAATAATTACTTACCTAATCCGCAAGCCTTAGCTAATACTTCCTGGAAACCAGGGATAGAGATTGAGCAAGTTTCGAATAATGTTTCATCAGCAGTTACAACGTAACCAGGATGTGGTTCATCATCGCCTCTAACTCTTGTAGGCATTGCTAAGATATCAGCAGCAGTCATACCAACTACATAGTTAGTGAATGCAGCAGACTGTTCATACCATTCAGTATCGCAATCTTCAGCGAACTTAACCATGTTGTAGCCTTCCTTTAATTCTCTCTTAGTTCCAGCGAATGTAGCGTTAACGATTTCACCATCGAAGTCGAATTCAATCTTTGGCTGGATTGCATCAGATAATGCAGCTAAAACCTTACCATCAGTACCTAAAACAACAGCACCGAAGTTAGTGTACATCTTAATTGAACCGTTAGCATCTTCTGTAGCATCTGTAGATTCTTCAGCAGTAGTAATACATGCTAAACCTAAAGTGATTTCATCTGAAGTTGTGAATGTAACTGCAGCATCATCCTTAGAAGCCTTATCTAAAGCTTCCTGGAAATCAGTAATCTGCATAGAACATACAGCGTGTAATGTTTCATCAGCAGCAACCTGGTGACCATTTGATTCAACAGTTTCTAAAGCAACGATTTCAGCAACAGTCTTACCGATGCAGTATTCTTCGAATGCAGCAGCCTGTTCGTACCATTCCTTACCGATTGCAGATGCGCCTAACATGTTGTAGTCGCCTAATAATTCAGCCTTAGTCTTGAATGCCTTAGTAGCATCAACAGTACCATCAGTGATAGGCATCTTGTTCTGAGCAACGTCTAAGTATGCCTTAACGATCTTACCTTCAGCATCAGTAACAACTGCCATAACAGTAGCGTCTACCTGACCCTGGCCAGCCTTAGATGAGTTTGTAGATACAACGACACCCATGCCTAAAGTGTATGTAGTTTCTGTCTTTTCAGGTTCAGTTGGCTTAGTTGGTTCACTTGAACCACATGCAGCTAATGATAAAACCATTAAAACAGCTAACATAACTGTAAATAATTTTTTCATAGTATAGTTTCCCCTTCTTTTAATATGCGCCTTGCGCAAAATAGATATTATCTTAATTGTCAACATTATGCAACAATTATTAACCTATTTTTTAAAAATTGTGAATTAATTATCTTTTTTAACATATTTGTAAACAAAAATAGCTTAACTCTGTAGCTTTACTATATAATCTTTATAAAGGTGATTTATTATGAAGAAAATTATTACTACTCTATTACTACTATCTTTATTACTACCATTAGCAGGATGCTCTAATAAAAAGACCGTAACTTTTGATGTTATTACCGATCTTCATTTTGCTGGTGAACAATACTACAAGTATGTTGGTGAATACGAAGAAGCTAACGATTCTGGTGGGTCTGGTAAGCAGATGAGATATTTAGATACAATCTTAGATATCTTTGTTGAACAGATCAAAAATGAAAAACCTGAATATTTATTAGTTACTGGTGACTTCGTTTATGTAGGTGCTAAACAATCTCATCAAGAATTAGTCAAGGTATTTGAAAAAATCAAGGAAAACGGTACTCAAGTATTAGTACTTCCTGGTAATCATGATATGCAAAGAGGTTCATTTATCGCTCCTGATGGAAATCTAGTTGAAACTGAAACATTAGAACCTAATGAATTTAAGGAATTATATGCTGACTATGGTTTAGGCAATAATATCTCAATGGATGAAAAGACAATGTCTTATGTCTATGATACAGGTAAAGGTACTAGATTCTTTATGCTTGATACTAACATCTTCTATGGACAGATGTATGGAAAGGTTGCTAAAGAGACATTAAGTTGGTTAGAACAGCAACTATATGAATGTCAAAAAGCTAAAGATCATGCAGTTGTTGCTTCTCATCACATCTTATTAAATCATAATCCACAATTCGCATTTGGTTATCAATTAAACAATACTGATGATGTAGTAGCTTTACTAAAGAAGTATAATGTATCACTTTACTTCTCTGGTCATATTCACACTCAATCAATTGTTCATGATTTAGACAACAATGTTACTGATATTACTAATGAATCATTCGCGGTATGGCCTCATAGATATGGAACTGTAACTATGAAGAATGATGGTTCTTGGGTATACGACAGCAAATTTACAGATGTTGAAGGATACGCTAAGGAAAATGGTTTAACTGATGAAAACTTGCTAAACTACAACGAGTATGGATTTAACTATTACTACAATCAATCATTTAGACAGGCAATGAATCAGATTAATGGATTAACTGATGAAGAAACAGCTAAAAAGCTTGCTGATTTCGCTGCTAGAGCTAACGTATTATACTTCTCAGGTGAAGCATATAATATGGATAAGACATTATTGCAGGATTTCCTAGATTTAGGAACTCAAATCAGATGGCATAATTACATTTTGAATTTTATTAATGATCCAACCGATCATTTACACGCTGAAGGAAAATAATTATTAATGCATAGAAGTTTTTGTTTTGAAGTTAAAAAAGATGATATTAATATGTCTATAAAAGAATATTTACTAGAACATAGTATACCTATGCCTGTCATTTCCTATTTAAAAAGAAGTGATACAGGAATACTAATTAATGGCAAGCTAGAATATACCGATTACTTATTAAAGGAAAATGATAATCTAGAAATCAATCTTGTTGATGAAGCTGATTATGATTCTATTGTCCCTACTAAACTAGACTTCACAATCCTATATGAAGATCAAGATATCATCGTAATTGATAAGCCAGCATATATGCCTGTTCATCCAAGTAAAAGCAACTTCACTGGCTCACTTCAAAACGCATTAGCTTACTATTACAAACAAAAAGGTGAAAGCGTATTTACCCATTGTATAAATAGGCTAGATAAAAATACTACTGGATTAGTGCTTATCGCTAAAAACAGAATATCAGCTGCTATCTTATATGATGATATTTCCAGAAAAGAAGTAAGCAGAAGCTACTACGCTTTGGTTGAAGGTAAATTCGATGTTCTTGAAGGAACAATAGATGCTGGTATTTCTAAAATTGAAAAGGATATAAAAAGACAGATCGATTTAGAAAACGGCAAAAGAGCTATCACCGATTATAAAGTAGTATCCTACAACCAAGAAAACAACTGCTCTTTAGTAGAATGTAATTTACGTACTGGTAGAACTCATCAGATAAGATTACATCTTAAGTATATTGGCCACCCCTTACTAGGAGACTTCTTATACAATAAGGAAAACACCCAAATGGCTAGACAAGGTTTACACGGCTATAAACTGGTATTCACTCATCCAATTACTAAAGAGAAAATGGAATTTGCTTCACCTATTCCAAACGATTTTAAAGAAATGATAGATTGCTAAAACGCAATCTATCTTTTTATTATGCTAATATATTTTTAGAGGGTAAAACTATGGAACTATTAGAAAACATAAAACTAGCTTCATTTGATTTAGATGATACATTGCTTGTTCATGGCGTTTTATCAGAAAACAACAAACAAGCTATAATAGACTTACACAATGCAGGATGTGTTGTAGTTATCAATACAGGCCGTGGTCTAAAGTTTGTCCCTGAAGTTTTCTTCGAAGATTTCATCGACTATATCATCACTTCTAATGGTTCGAGAATATACGATAATCATTTAAAGGAATACATCGTTTCTACTTTTATTGATAGCCAAGATGTAAGTACTATCTACTCTCTTATCAAAAAGCAACATATCATCAAAACCATGTGTGATGAAGCTACTTATGTAACTAAGGATTTGCATACTTATTACATTTACCAACAGATATTTAAGAAGGCTACATATAAAAACAAATTAAAGAATATTTTAAACTTCATCAAAAAGTTTGAAACTATTAAAGACTATCAAGGATTCATCGATAGTAAGCCTCAAGCTTTCAAGATGGAATTTAACTGCAACAGTAAAACTGATCCTAATGAGATGGTAAAGAAAATCAATTCATTATGCCAAGTAGAAGCCGTAGTAGTAAAAGAAAAGGCAATTGAGCTAGTAAGTAATAAAGCTGGTAAAGGTAGAGCTTTAATTACTCTAGCAGAAAAGTTAGATATTTCTATTGATACAATCGCTGCCTTTGGCGATTCAGGAAATGATATTGATGCCTTAAAGGTAGCTAAATTTGCTGTAGCGATGGGTAATGGAACAGAACCAATTAAAAATGCTGCCAATATAATAATTGGTGAAGCTAAAGATGATGGAATAGCTAAATATATAAATTCAATTATCAAATAAAGCTAAAGTGACTTTTAGCTTTTTATTTTGTTTTAATAGTAAACAGTCGTTTACTATTTTGCTTTTGGTAGTATAATTGAATAGTAAACAGGAGTTCATTATTTATGCCACAGATATTAAAAAACGATGTAAAGGAAAGAATTGTTGAAGCTGCCAAAGAAGAATTCTTAGAGAAAGGATTCAAAAATGCCTCAATGCGCTCTATCGCCTTAAAAAGTAAAATGACAGTCGGTAATCTATACCGTTACTTCACAAGTAAAGAAGATATTAATATTCAAATCATTTCCCCAGTATTATCAGCTTTAAGCCAAGAGATAACTTCAAAGACAGGCAGTTCAGTATCATTTGATTCTACTGACTTCTCTTCTTTAAATTTATCTGTTAATCAGATGGAATTAATTCTAGAAGAGATTGCTGAAAGATTAGTTGATATTCATCAAAAACATAGAATTGAATTTAATATCCTTTTAATGCATACATCAATCACTGATAAGTTAGTTGATTGGTTTGCTGAACTAATCAAGTACTTTATCTTAAAGGCTTATGATGTTGAGAAATATGAGACTCCAATAAATGTATTAGCTAGAGGTTATGCCGTTTCTATTCAAAATGGTTTGATGGAAATGTTTAAGAATAATGATTTACCAAGTGAATCATTAAAGAACGTAATAAAGATCTACTTAAAGAGTTATGTCTATCTGTTAGATATGGACATTAGAAAATATATAGGTGATTAGTATGAGTTTTATCGAATTTGAAAATGTATCAAAGATCTATCAGATGGGTGAAGTAGAAATCAGAGCCTTAGATAATGTTTCGTTCAATATTGAAAAAGGTGAATTTGTTGTTGTATTAGGTGCTTCAGGTGCTGGTAAAACAACTATATTAAATATCTTAGGTGGAATGGACACAGCTACTAGTGGAAGAATCGTAGTTGATGAAAACGATATATCTAAAGCTGATGAAAAGAAATTAACTGATTATCGTAGATACGATATCGGCTTTGTATTCCAGTTTTATAACTTAGTACAGAATCTGACAGCTAAGGAAAATGTAGAATTAGCCATTCAGATTGTTAAAGATCCATTAAGTGCTAGAGAAGTAATGAAGATGGTTGGTCTAGAAAATAGAATGGACAACTTCCCTTCTCAGCTTTCAGGTGGTGAACAACAAAGAGTTGCCATAGCTAGAGCTGTAGCTAAAAATCCTAAACTACTATTATGTGATGAACCTACTGGTGCTTTAGACTACAAAACAGGTAAACAAGTATTAAAGGTATTACAGGATATGTGCTACAAGGAAAACATGACTGTAGTAATGATTACTCATAATGGCGCTTTAGCTGATATGGGGCAGAAAATTATCAGAGTTAAATCAGGTAAGATTGAATCTATAACTATTAATGAAAATCCAAAGGATATCGAGGAG
This sequence comes from Erysipelotrichaceae bacterium, assembly GCA_045599505.1. Lineage (GTDB taxonomy): Bacteria > Bacillota_I > Bacilli_A > Erysipelotrichales > Erysipelotrichaceae > UBA1783. The sequence goes on from JAZRWC010000020.1 coordinate 10,622, forward strand.
ATTGAATACTAATGTTCCATAAAGATACGATTAGACTTATAAAAAAGACCTTCAATCGTTTCTTCTCTCTTGTCATGATCGTTTTGATTGGTGTGGCATTTATGATGGGACTATTAGCTACCCCAGATATCATGCGTCAATCAATTGACTACTACAACGATAATAACAATTTACAGGATTTCCAATTGTACTCATCATTTGGATTCTGTAATGAGGATGTCATCAGATTAAGAAAGCAAGATTTCGTTGAAAGCGTATTTGCTTCTAAATCATTAGACTGTTTAATGGTAACTGAAAAAGGTACCAGCAATGTTATAAGAGTGGAAGAATCAGATAGATATGTCAATAATTATGAAATCATTGATGGAAGAGATGTTGAAAATAAGGACGAGATTGTCCTACTTGTTTCCAGCGTTGCGCAAAGAAGTTATATCATTGGTGATAGAGTAACATTGTTCAATGAAGAAGATGATTTAGATGATTCTTTAAAAAACACTGAATATACAATTGTTGGCTTAGCTCAATCACCTGCCTACTTATCAAAAGTATTAGGTTCTTCTAACTACAAGAATATGGACTTAAATACTATTGGCTTTATCCGCAGTTCTAACTTTATTGGCAAGTACTACACTACTATTTACCTAACTGTAAATGATGCAAAAAAGTTAACTGCTTATACAGACAAGTACAACAAATTTATCGCTGATACTAAAAATGATTTAGAAAACTTCGCAATCAGTCAACAAGATTACAACAAAGATACAATCATTTTAGAAATCAGAGAAGAAATTGAAAATGGGGAGAAAGAATTAGCCACTCAAAAAAAGGATGCACAAGATAAACTTGATGAAGCTAAAGCTCAATTAGATGAAGCTCATATGCAGTTAATCGTTGCAGAAAACCAGATTACTCAATACAAACAGATGTATAACACTATCAATAATGAAATCAATTCGACAAGTAAAACTATCACTAGAAGAATTGAAGAAAATGATCAAGCTATACAAGAAGTTGAAGAAACTACAGGAAAATCATTTAACGAATATTATATTGAAGTTTCAGCTGATTATACTAGCTACACTTCTTTAAAGAACTTATCTAACCAAGATAATAATCAGATTGTTAGTGATGCATTAATAAGAGTAACTAATGAAAATGAAAGATTAGCTAATCAAAACGTTACTAATCAAGCTACAATCGATTTAAATAACTCTAGAATTGTTGAAATAGATGGTTTATTAATAAGCGAAACAAACCAAGAATCAATAACTAATCTAAACGATGAAAAGGCAAGATTACAAAGGGAAAATGTAACTCTTCAATTAGCTATATCATCAAATAATTCAATTATTAATTCAAATGAAGAAACTATCAAACAACTTCAAAGCATAATCGATGGTAATCCAGATGAATCAATAGCTAATCAGATTAATACATATAACAACAAGTACAATGGTTCTATTGAAGATGAATACGCTAAAATAAGCGCAATTGAAGAAGATAGAATCTTACTAGCTAGTTCAAAAGAAGCACTAAATACATCTAAAGAAGCATTAAAATATGTTGAAAATATGTTGGTAACAGCTACTAACGAATATAACTCTGGTAAAAAGATGTATGAAGAAGGCCTAAAAGAATACAACAAAGGTGTCTTAGAATTCACTGAAGAAATTGAAAAGGCTGAAGCTGAGATTCAAAAAGGCTACCAGGCTTTAGAAGAATTACCTGAAGCAAAGTGGATGATTTTAGATAGAGATATGCACTATTCAAGCTTGATGTATACAAATACAGTTAAGCAGATGACTAGCATTTGTATCGCTATGCCAATACTATTCTATCTTGTTGCTGCCCTAGTTTGCATGACAACAATGACTAGATTAGTTGACGAACAAAGAGGTCAGATTGGTATATTTAGAGCTTTAGGTTTCTCTAAAGAACAAGTCACTAGCAAATATGTTATCTACGCTTTACTTGCTGCTCTAATTGGATCAGTAATAGGTATTGGAATCGGTATTGTTTCATTCCCAGTGGTCATCTATTATACTTGGGGATTAATGTATATTATTCCTCCAATTAGAATGAGCATACCACTAATTCCATTAATCATCTGCGTTCTAGCCTTCTCATTACTGATGATGGGTGTGACATACATTGTAGTACAAGGCTCATTAAAGGAACTTCCTGCTCAATTATTAAGACCAAAAGCTCCTAAAAACGCTAAAAAGGTATTCTTGGAGTATATTCCATTTATCTGGAACAAATTATCATTTACTTCTAAGATAACTGCTAGAAACTTAATCAGATATAAGACAAGATTCTTTATGACCGTAATAGGTGTTGCTGGTTGTACTGGATTATTAGTAGTTGGTTGGGGTATCAAGGATTCTATATCAGATATCATCAATGTTCAATTTGGACAACTAATCAACTATAACTACACTATCAATGTTGAAAATGACTACAACATATTCGAAAGTGTCGACTACTTAAAGGAAGACTTAAATAATATTTATGTCGTTCCATTTAACAGTTATACAAGTAAGGTATATACAGAAGATGGTCATGAAAACACTCTAACTGTTGAGGTATTTGATGCTAGAGAATCAAGGGATGTATTAAATCTTCACTTAACAGATAGAAAGACAGATGTTGAGATAAACAATAATGGTGTTCTTGTTTCTGAAAAGTTCGCACTTAACAACAACATCAAAAAAGGTGATATAATCACCATCGAATCAGCTAATGGTGTTAAAGCTAAGGTTAAAGTAAACGATATTATAGAGATGTATTTCCAACATTATATCTATATGTCTAGTGACTATTATTACAATACCTTTAACCAAAAGGTTCATAATACTAACATAGCTATTAAAACTGATAACTCTAAAGCTGATATAGCTAAAGAAGCCAGCAATTTAGAAGGATATCTTTCAATCGTAGACTTCTCTAGCATGATTGATCAATTCCAGACAATGATTGAAGCGTTAGATTTAATCATATTAGTAATTATCATTACAGCTGGTTCATTATCATTTGTCGTATTAATCAATCTAACTCAAGTTAATATCTCTGAAAGAATAAGAGAAATAGCTACATTAAAAGTACTAGGATTTAGAACTGGTGAAGTAAACTCTTACATCTTTAAAGAAATATTCTTGCTAACTATTATCGGTGCAATCATCGGTTTACCATTAGGTGTTGTTGAGCATCACTTCATCATGGGAGTTATCAATATGGATATGGTAATGTTTGGTAATAACGTATCATTACTAACATTTACATATGCCTTTGTTGTAACGATGGTATTTACATGTATCGTATTAATAATCATGAAAAAACCATTAAAAAATATTGAGATGATTGAATCATTAAAATCTGTAGAATAGGAAGGTAAATATATGAAAGAACTATTAAGGACTATCAAATTTACAATCATATCATTAAGTGCTGGATTAATTGAAATTGGAGTATTCACACTATTAAATGAGTTAACTAATTTCAAATATTGGCCTAGCTACTTATTAGCACTTACTGCTTCAGTATTATGGAATTTTACATTGAATAGAAAGTATACTTTCCAATCAGCTAATAACGTTCCTAAGGCAATGTTACAAGTATTCTGCTACTATCTGGTATTCACTCCTGTAACTACCATCTTAGGTAATTATCTAAGCGAAACATTATTATGGAATGAATATCTAGTAACAGGAATTAATATGGTATTAAACTTCACTACTGAATATTTATACCAAAGATTCTACGTATTCAAAGACAGTATCGATACTGCAAAGAAATAACTAGTTATCAAATTAAAAGAGCCATCATAGTCATACTATGGTGGTTCTATTTTTAAGATAATTCCATATGCTGGGGATGGGGAAGCTCTATAACATAATGTGGACTTTGAAACGGTCCACACTAGAAGTTGTAGAGAATCCCAATTTTTAATTTTGATGTTAGCTAAAACACATAAGGAATTCACCTATATTTAC
>JAZRWC010000021.1:0-2252 GCA_045599505.1 Erysipelotrichaceae bacterium
ATTAGACGCAACCTCTTTTGCAAGAGTTCTACGTTTAATTAATCTTGAAACCTTTAGATATTTATCTAAACGCATTATTCGTTTTCCTTAGCTTCTTTAGTTTCTTTAGATTCTTCAGCATTTTCTACGGCTTCAGTTGCCTCAACAGTTTCAGCGTTTTCTTCCTTAGCTTCAGCTTCTACATGCTTATCATCATACCATTTTAAATGACCAGTTTCGATGATTTCGTCAATTTCAGGAGCTGTTAATGTATCTACCTTTAATAAGTATTCAGCGATATTAGTAAGTAGATCCATATTTTCTTTAATTGTTGTTGTAGCTTGATCATGACAGCTCATAACAATCTTTCTAACTTCAGCATCAATTTCTTGTGCGATTGCATCTGAGAAGTTCTTGTCCTTTAAGTAATCTCTACCTAAGAATACTGAACCTTGACGTTGTTCATATTGAATAGGTCCTAAATCAGACATACCATATTCAGTAACCATTGCACGAGCAGTAGAAGTAGCTCTTTGAATGTCATTATAAGCACCTGTAGAGATTTCATTAAACATAATCTCTTCAGCAACTCTACCACCAAGTAAACCTGTGATAGATTCTAATAATTCCTTCTTAGTTCTTGTATACTTTTCATCATTAGGAACCATTAGGTTATAACCACCTGCTTGACCACGTGGAATGATAGTAACCTTTTGAACCTTGCTGGCATCCTTAAGCTTAATACCGATTACTGCATGACCAGCTTCATGGTATGCAACCATACGACGCTCTTCCTCAGTATACTTTTTACTCTTCTTAGCAGGACCCATCATTACACGGTCCATTGCTTCATCAATATCTTTAATATTAATAACCTTACGATTATCTCTTGCAGCTAAAAGTGCAGCTTCATTTAATAGATTTTCAATATCGGCACCTGTAAATCCTGGGATTCTATGTGCAACATCTTCAAAGTTAATATCCTTTTCTAGATGCTTGTTTCTAGCGTGTACCTTTAAAATAGCCTCACGTCCCTTTAAGTCTGGTGCGTCAATTGTTACTTGACGGTCAAAACGACCTGGACGAAGTAAGGCTGGGTCTAATACGTCAGGACGGTTAGTTGCAGCCATGATGATAATTCCAGAATTTTCAGCAAAGCCATCCATTTCAACTAGCATTTGGTTTAATGTTTGTTCACGTTCATCGTGTCCGCCACCCATACCAGCACCACGTTGTCTACCAACAGCATCAATTTCATCGATAAAGATAATACAAGGAGCATTTTCCTTAGCTGTTTTAAATAAGTCTCTTACTCTTGAAGCACCGACACCGACGAACATTTCAACGAAGTCAGAACCTGAAATAGAGAAGAATGGAACAGAAGCCTCACCAGCAACTGCCTTAGCTAATAATGTCTTACCAGTACCAGGGTTACCTTTTAAAATGACACCTTTAGGAATTCTAGCACCTGATTTTGAATACTTCTTAGGATTCTTTAGGTAATCTACAATTTCCTTCATTTCTTCTTTTTCATCATCACAACCAGCTACATCAGTAAATCTAACCTTACTTGAATCTTCAAGTCTAGCTTTTGATTTACCATAGTCAAGTGCTTGGCCAGCACCGCCTTGAGATTTCATAATGCTTCTTACTAAGAAAACAACAATTACGATTGTTAAAATAGTTGGTAAAACATAGATTAAGAAATCAATAAATGTAAAGTTATTAGTATTATCGTTATAAGCGATTGTGTAATTTGAACCAAATGTGTGGTTCTTCATGTAACTATCATATTTAGTAATAGCTTCATTAACCTTAGCTAAATAATTTCCATCATCATAAGAAGCCCATGATGTAGTAGCACTATATTTGATTGTTTTATTATTAGCATCAACGCCAGTATAAACTACTACTACATTTGAAGTCATATAAGCAATATTAACTTCAATGGCATTAATCTTAGTTGGATCAAAATTATATTTTTGATTAAAGCTATTAACTTCTGCAGCACTATATGTTGAATCATCATCACCTTGAGTTAAGGCAATTTGGTATTCATCCATATTCCATTTAACTGATTTAGTTGTTGCAGCACCAAGTGATCTTACAAGTAAGAAAACAATAATAGCTAAAACTAAGCCCCAAATAATAAAGTATTTAAATAAACCGGATTTTTTAGGTTTGTTATTGTATGAGTTTGGATTATTCATAAAATTCCTCCTTTATACATAATTGCTAATTTATAATATAATAAATTAGAAACTTATTCAACT
>JAZRWC010000022.1:0-6950 GCA_045599505.1 Erysipelotrichaceae bacterium
GATAAAGCTATGGTTGATTATTGTGTTAGTAGTTTAGATATCGATAAGAAGGATGGCGTTTATATTGGTGATAGTGAAGTAGATGTTTTAACTACTATTAACTCTGATATCAACGGGCTATTTGTTAGCTATGGCTTTAGAACAGTTCAAGAGTTAAAACAAGCTGGAGCGACTAATATTGTAGATAGCGTTGAAGAGTTAAATAAAGCTCTGTTAAATAGTTAGTATAAATAAGTAAGATGATAGATATTACCAAAAGTGATATCTATTTTTTTAGTTCAATAAAAAAAGCCTTTTGTAGGCTTTAATATTGATGATCAAAAGTGATAACTGTAAAGACGTTTGGATGATCTTTATGTAATAACTCATCGATTTCATCTTTTAGCTTATCGTGATTATCATCGTATTTATGAGATACTACGATATCAAAGATTAGATTGATATGGCCAGTACCATTAACCATTCTGAAATCATGCATAGATATTTCTGGATCAATCTTACTAATGATATCAGTAATAATTGATTTATAGTTATTTAATAATTCATTATTAGTTTCTATTGGATCAAGATGAGTTGTCATGATGATATTTAATTTAAAGAAAATATCTTTTTCTAAATCATCTGATATTTCATGAGCAACTAGTATGTTTTCATCAGCGCTTACTTCAATATGCATGCTGGCAATAATTCTACCTGGTCCATAGTTATGAACGATTAAATCGTGGATACCAATAATCTGCTCATATTTTTTAGTACATTCTACTATAGCGTCAATTGTCTCTTGCTCAGCAGGCTTACCTAATAATGTGTTGATTGTCTCCATGAAAATTGAGATAGCTGCTTTTAAGATTAATAAAGAAACAACGATACCTACAATACCATCTATTGGTAGAGTAGTGAATCTTGATACGATAATACCTACTGTAGTAACTGCTGTTGTAATACTATCTGATAAAGAATCTTCACTAGTAGCTTTCATTACTAATGAATCGTATCTGATTGATAAATCTTTATTTACCTTTGACATAAATAGCTTTACTACTACTGAAGCTACTAATGAAACGATAATTATTGGAGAGTAGTTGATTTCACTAGGATTGAATAATCTTTCAATTGACATAGTAAAGAAATCATAACCGACTATACCGATTAATATTGCGATAAATAATGAAGACATGTATTCAATTCTACCAAAGCCAAATGGATGCTTTAAATCTGCTGGCCTATTGGCTAGTTTATTTGATAAGAATGTTACTACACAACTTAAACAGTCAGATAGATTATTGAAAGCATCAGATAAGATAGAAATTGAATTAGCTAAACTTCCCATTGTAAATTTAAGAACAAATAATAGGATATTGCAGACAATGCCAAAGATAGAGCTGAAAGAGCCAGCTTTTTCTCTGATTTTAGGATTTTTACTATCTGTATAGTCCTTTACAAATATTTTTAATAAGAATTCACTCATATTTTTCACTCCTAGGTATTAATCTATTTTATTATGAAAAAATAAATTGTAAATGTTTTTTTATTTTTTCTTTTTAATTCACACAAATTTCAATAAAGTGCCATTGTAATGACACGTGAAAAAAGTATCATATAGTCAAGCAAGAGACTGATATTTACCCCATTAATTTACTTGCTGATTGGAAGGAAATCGATTGCCCGCGATTTCCTTTTTCTGTTGTATAAACAAAGGTGAATTTGCCTTTGTTTTTCTATATAATATTATTGTTCAGAAAAGAGAAATATTTAAATGAGTGTTATTTTACCAGAAAACTATAAAGAGAAGATGAAAGAGCTATTAAAAGATGAATATCAGGATTATCTTGATAGTTTTGATAGTGAAAGAGTTTATGGCTTAAGAGTTAACACTAATAAGATTTCTGTTGAAGACTTTTTGAAAATAGCTCCTTATAAAGTAGAGAAGATTGATTGGATCAGTAATGGTTTCTACTATGATGGTAATGATCCTTACAGTAAGCATCCTTACTATTATGCTGGCTTATATTATTTACAAGAACCTAGCGCGATGACCCCTGCTGAATACTTACCAATTGAAAAGGGAGATAAGGTATTTGATGGTTGCAGTGCTCCTGGTGGAAAGGCAACTGAATTAGCTAATAAACTAAATGGTACTGGCTTACTTGTATGCAATGATATTAGTGCGTCAAGATGTCAGGGATTATTAAAGAATATTGAACTAGCTGGTGTTAGTAATAGCTTTGTTATATCAGAAGATGTTACTAAGCTAGATAAGAAGTTTGAAGGATATTTCGACAAGATTCTTTTAGATGTTCCTTGCAGTGGAGAAGGAATGTTTAGAAAGGATGCTGGATTAATTAAGTCATATGTTGAAAGAGGTTGTGATTATTACAGTTCCATTCAAAAGCCTATAGCTTATAGCGCTGTAAAGATGCTAAAACAAGGTGGCATGATGATGTATTCAACTTGTACTTTTGATAAGTCAGAAGATGAAGATGTAATTGAATATTTGTTGGAGCAGTTTGATGATCTAAAAGTAATCGATATGCATTTGGATAAGGATTATTTAGTTAATGGTGCTAGTGAAAATACTAAGTTAGCTAGAAAGTTATATCCTCATAAACTAAAAGGTGAAGGTCATTTTGTCTGCTTGCTTCAAAAAGGTGAGAAGAAAGATAGTAATAGAAAATCATTAAGAGTTAATTCTGTACCTAAGGAAGCTGAAGAATTCTTTAAGGATGTAAACTTCAACTTTGAAGATGGAAGCTTTGAAGTTAGAAATGATAAGTTATATTTCATTAGAAATACTGAATTAGATTTTAAGGGAATAAGAATAATCAGAAGTGGCTTACTATTAGGTGAGATTAAAAAGGGTAGATTTGAACCTGCTCAAACTTTTGGCCTAGCTATGAAGAAATCTGATTATAAATATGTTGTTGATCTACCTGTTTCTGATACTAGAGTAATGAAGTATCTAAAAGGGGAAACACTAGAGTTTAATGATTTGAATATAAACAGAAACGGTTATGTTTTAGTGTGTGTAGATGGCTATAGCTTAGGATTTGGTAAGCTAGCTAATGGTATTTTGAAAAATAAGAACGAGGCGAAATTTAGATGGCAGTAAGATTAGATAAAGCCTTAGCTGATATGAGCTTTGGAACTAGAAGTGAAGTAAAAGAGTTTATCCGCAAAGGTAAGGTTACAGTTAATGGAGTAGTTATCAAAAAAGCTGACTTTAAGGTAACTAGTCAAGATGAGATTATCTTATTAGGACAGGAAGTAGGATATGTTGATAAGGAATATTATTTACTAAATAAACCTCAAGGATATGTAACTGCTACTGAAGATAGCTTATGGCCAGTAGTAATGGATTTGATCGCTTCTAAAAGAAAAGACTTATTCCCTGTTGGAAGACTTGATAAGGATACTGAAGGAGCATTACTCATCACTAATGATGGTGACATGTCTCATAGTTTATTATCACCAAGAAATCATATCGATAAGACATATTATGTAGAAGTAGAAAATGATTTACCTGATAACGCTAAGGATATTTTAGAAAACGGTATTGAGTTTAAAGACTTTACAACTAAACAAGCATCTTATCAAAAACTAAGTGAAAGAAGTGCTTACTTAACTATCTCTGAAGGAAAGTTCCATCAGGTAAAAAGAATGTTTGAAAAGGTTGGTTGTCCAGTAACATTCTTAAAGAGAGTAAAGTTTGGCCCATTAACTTTAGATGGTTTAGAAACTGGGGAGTTTAGAGAGCTAACTGAACAAGAAGTAAATTTACTAAAAGAGTTTATTGAGAAGTAGAGTAGTTTCTACTTCTTTTAGTTTGGTTAAAGAAAAATAGATCAATAAATGATCTATTTCTTTAGTAATATTTCTAATGATTCTTTGATATTCTGATGCTTGATTGTTGTAGCATCAAACTTAACACTTTCAAAAGCGAACTGCATAATTGGACCTGCTAGAAATGCACAAATTAGTGTACCGATACCAACTTGTCCTCCAAGTAAGAATCCTACAAAAGTAGCAGCAGTTAATATAGCGATACTTACAACTCCAATTGGGATATTAGTGATAATCTTCTTTAATCCTACAATTAATGTATCTCTAGGACCACAACCTAAAGAAGCATACATATAAGTAAATTGAGTATAAGCAATAATAAATAAGCCGATGATCATTAATGCGATTGATCCAATTAATGTTTTTGGTGTAGGTACTATACCAATATAATTGAAGAAGTCTACTGCCTTTCCAACAGTGATAGTATCAATAATCATAGCTAAGCCAATTGGTTCCTTTAATAAGATATCAATAAGTAGGATGATTAAGGCAACCGCAATAGAGGCATTACCATAAGCGATATGTAAGGTATTAGAAATACCTAAGTTTAATACATCCCATGGGCTAGCACCAATATTGGCGTGGATTGTCATACATATTCCTAAGCCATTGATAAATAATGAAACAAAGGCTAATAAGCAGTTTTTTAAAATATCTTTTCTAGTTCTATTTCTCATAATGCCCCTATTATAGCACCACTGTTTTACGATAACTACTAATCTACTTTTCTTTTTATTTCAAGCCAAAAGAAAACCTGGTAAATTAATACCAGGTTAATAGTGTATTATTACTTATCTACCTCACAACCGATTACTATGCCGCCTCTTTCACAATAGTAGCTGCATAATCCTCTTACTGGATAGCACATAATATCAACATTTGGATATTTTTCCTTGATAGTTTCCATTACCTTATTAGCTAATTCTGGGTTTTCTGTTTGAGAGATTCTAACTTTGCCACCCTTATATCCATCTTCTTCCATCTGTGATAGTAAGCTACTAATAACTTTCTTATCGCCTCTTACTTTTCCTAGTGGAGCAATCTGACCAACTTCAGAAGCTGTACCCCAAACTGAGATACCTAATACATTAGCAGCAGAAGCAGCTAATTTAGATACACGACCATTTTCAGCTAAGTTATGTAATGATTTGAATGCGAAGTATAATCTGTGCTTATCTGTGTAATTCTTCATATATTGACACACTTCTTCAAAAGAGTAGTTTTCTTTCTTTAGCTCTACAATCTTTTCAATCATGATACGCATTTCTGGACCAACTGATAAAGAGTCAAAAACAATAGCTTTAGTATTTGGATGAGCTTCCTTATACATATCTATTGCGATAGAAGCGCTATTGTATGTTCCTGATAAGCCACTAGTTAAAGTTACTACATATAACTCATCTGGTGCGCTACCATCTTCTAAATCAAAATCTTTTAACCATCCTTCTGGTGAAGGGCAAGAAGTATATGAACGTCCTTTATATGAAAGCATGTATTCAATCATTTCTTTAGTGTCTAAATTTACATCATCCACAAACTGCTTTTCGCTTGTATGGATAATTAGAGGTGTACATGAAAATGAGACATTATCTAAAGAAAAGATATCACATCCTGAATCTGCAACAATATGAAACATAATAAACCTCCTTTTGCGCATTTTTATGTCAATTTAATTGTATCAACATGAAATTGATAGTACAATTTACAAAACAAGGGGTATTGTTAAGTTTTGGAGGTTGTATGTTAACTTTTGATGTAGATAAAGCTAAATCACTATTTACAAGACAATGTATTGGGGAAACTATCGTTTCTCTTTTACAGAATTCAGAGCTTAATAGCTTAAAGATTTTTGATATCGTTAAAAAGGCTGGAGTATCTAGAGTAACATTCTATCGTTACTATGCTAGTACTAAAGATGCTTTAGAAGATTACCTTCATATAATCGTAAATGAGTTTATTATAGAGAGTGATACAACAATACATGGCTCATATTTAAGCTATCAACATATCTTATTTGCCTTTAACTTCTTTGATAAGTATAGAGAGTATTTCTTAGTAATGAAGAAAAGAGGATTATATTCAATTCTTATTAATGCGGTAAATAAGTTTTGTGAAGAGCATATTAAGTTTGATAATGAAATTGAAGTATATAAGACATACTCTTATGCAGGCAGTTTACTAAATACATTCTTAATGTGGGAAGAAAACAATAAGAAGGATAAAGCAGAAGATGTAGCTAGAACCATGTATGAATTATATGGTCAAGAAAATATAACTATTCAATAATTAAAATAACTCCATCTTTCTAAAAGAGTAGAGAGAAGGAGTTTTATTATGGGAAAGTACAAAAAAAGCACTGATCAACAGTGCTTAGATTGCTCATGGTGGTCCGGGCCGGAATTGAACCAGCGACACATGGATTTTCAGTCCATTGCTCTACCAACTGAGCTACCGGACCATGGTTGCGAGAGAAGGATTTGAACCAACGACCTCCGGGTTATGAGCCCGACGAGCTACCAGGCTGCTCTATCTCGCGATATCATGGCGGAGGAACTGGGATTCGAACCCAGGCGCCGTTTTACCGACCTACCGGTTTTCAAGACCGGACCCTTCAACCACTTGGGTATTCCTCCAGAATATGTAAATGTAAGTTTTGGTGGACCCTGCAGGACTCGAACCTGCGACCAACCGGTTATGAGCCGGTAGCTCTGACCAACTGCGCTAAGGGTCCGAGATAATTGGCCACTCAAATAAATAAATGGTAGGGGGAGTGAGATTCGACCTCACGACCTCCCGGGTATGAACCGAGCGCTCTAACCAGCTAAGCTATCCCGCCATAATGGTCGGGATTACAGGATTCGAACCTGCGACCCCCTGGTCCCAAACCAGGTGCTCTACCAAGCTGAGCTAAATCCCGATGGGTTATTACGGCCACGCTCAATTATATTAGCATACGACTTTTAAATTGACAACTATTTTTTGAAAAAAAAGGAAAAAAGTTATCAAAATGTTGAAAGTGAAAATGAAATTGAGCTATTAAGTATGTATATTATAACTATTTTTATAACAAATAAGAAAGAAATTGTATTTATTTCTTTCTAGTATACAAT
>JAZRWC010000023.1:0-3283 GCA_045599505.1 Erysipelotrichaceae bacterium
TTCAATATTAATTATCATTTTAGTTGGTTTCACTAATTGTAATACCTCCTCTAAAGTAGGAATACTACAATAGTTATAATCTTCATTATGATTATTAAAATTAAGCTCTTTAAGTTGGTTTAAAGTAAAATCTTTAATAAACCCTTTACCGTTACTTGTTCTATCGATTGTTTCATCATGGCATACTACAAGTTGTCCATCTTTTGTTAATTGAACATCAAGCTCTATACCATCAGCTAACATTTCATCAGCTAATCTGAAACTTTCTAGTGTATTTTCTGGAGCATAGCCACTAGCTCCTCTATGAGCCCAAATATATGTCATAAAATACTCCTGTTTTCTAGAATAAAGACAATTGATTTTCTTCAGTTAATCCATCTAGAACGCCCATCTTTTCCATAAATGCACATTGAGTGTTGTTTACACTTGTACGTTTTAAGAAATCTTCCTTTGAAATAAATGGACGAATATTTCTCTGTTCAACAATAGAATTAGCTACTGCATCACCCAGACCATCAATACAGTTGAATGAAGGAACAATAGCGAAAGGGTCATCCTTATCGCAAGTAAAATATAATGCATCAGATTTCTCTAATGAGATATTAGTGAAGTAATATCCTCTTAAAGTCATCTCTAAGGCAATTTCTAATACTGGTTCTAATGATTCTTCCTTATTAGATACATTTTCTCCTTTTTCAATTCTTGTTTGAATATCAGTTAATCGGTTATAAATAGCTGTCTTACCAGCAATCATAGTTTCAATATCATAAGCATCACATCTTACGCTAAAGAATACAGCGTAGTAAGCTTGAGGTCTATGTACCTTATACCAAGCAACACGTACTGCGTTCATCGCATAAGCAACGGCATGCGCCTTAGGGAACATGTACTTAATCAATTGACATGAGTTGATATACCATTCAGGTACATCATGTTTTCTCATTTCTTCAATCCATTCTGCAGTTAATCCCTTTCCTTTTCTGACCTTTTCCATAATCTGGAAACTCATCTTCTTATCCATGTTTTTGGCAATTAGATAAGACATGATATCGTCACGACAAGAAATAACTTCATTTAAAGTACAGATACCATCATCAATTAATACTTCAGCGTTATTACTCCATACGTCAGTACCATGAGTAACACCTTCAAAGGCTACTAGTTCATAGAAGCTAGATGGCTTTGTTTTCTTTAAAATACGACGGTTATTATGAGTACCGAATTCTGGTAAGCCAGCGGCACCATTCTGTTCTTTATAAATATTATCTGGGTCACTAATCTTTAGTGCCTCGATAGAATTGAATAATGAATATACATCAGGATCACTCATCGGAACTTCTTTATATGGAAAGCCTGAGAATTGTCCTAATAATCTAATAGCTGTTGGATCTACATGGGCTAAAATATCAAGTTTTAGGATATTATCATGTAAATCTGCAAAGGCGTAATGAGTAGTTAACCAATCACTAAATGGATTGTTAGCTGGATATTGGATTGGTGAGAAGTCATGTACTTCATTTTCCTTAGGAATTACTACGATTCCACCTGGATGCTGTCCAGTTGTTCTCTTTACACCAGCACACATACTAGCCAATACGCTTGTATAAGCATTTGAGAAGAAGTCTCTTTCAATTTCTTCACAATATCCCTTAACATAACCAAAGGCAGTCTTATCAGCAACTGTACCGATAGTACCGGCACGATATGAGTATTCTTCACCGAATATTTCTTGAATCTGTTTTTGTGCTTTTCCTTGATATTCTGCACTGAAGTTTAAGTCAATATCAGGAACTTTATCACCATTGAAACCTAAGAATGTTTCAAATGGGATATTATGTCCATTTCTCATCATATCCTCACCACAACATGGGCAAGCCTTTGGCGGTAAGTCAAAACCATTAGCGTACTCATTGTTTTCAAAGAATTCTGAATGCTTGCATTTAGGGCATAAGTAATGAGGTACTAAAGGATTTACTTCAGTAATGTCAGCCATTGTCGCAATAAAGCTTGAGCCAACTGATCCTCTTGATCCTACTGGATAGCCATCAGCATCACTTCTCTTAACTAATAAATAAGCGATATAGTATTGCACAGAGAAACCATTGTTGATGATATTAGTTAATTCCTTAACGATTCTATCTTCAACAATCTTCGGTAATGGATCTCCATACTTGTTATGAGCATTTGTATAAACAACTTCTTTTAGAATATCTTCACAACCTTCAATAGTTGGAGTATGTAATTCAGTAGCGATAGGGAAAATCTTTTCGATTGAGTCACTAATCATCTTAGGATTATCAATAACAAATTCCTTTTCTCTTCCTGGAGCAATCTCTTCAAAAGCAGTTAGTAATTGTTTTGTTGTCATTAAATGCTGATCTGCAGCTACAAACTTCTTTCTCTTTTCTCTGTTCATTGGGAATAGAGGATGTCTTAAGCCACCGATTCTCTTACCCATGATATATACATCTCTAGCTATCTTCTGATATGGATAAGTATAGTAAACATCCGCACTTGCTACGATTGGTTTACCTAATCTATCAGCAGTAGTAATAATGTCATTAATACACTGCTTAATTCTATCTTCATCGCAACTGCTTCCTTCTTCAATCAGATTACGATAATTATCTAATGGATTAAGTTCAATGAAATCATATTGTTGCATACAGCTTTCTAGGTCAGCCATACTTCTATTTAACGCGATCTCAAATAGTTCAGAATATTGGTTACTAGATCCAACAATTATATTACCTCTAGCTCTTCTTTCTTCTACTTCACTCTTTAAAATTCTAGGTTCAGCAGCTACATCTGAATCGATCTTCTTAGCGTTTTCCTTTGCAAAGTAATTTAAATGCTTAGTATGAGATAAAGTTACGATTTCATAGATATCCTTAATACCAGCCATATTCTTAGCTAAGATGACCTTAGAATAAGTATGCCCTTTCTTATAGATATCTTCTGGTTGTTTATATTGCATATCAGCGAAAGTCATAGTTTCATAGTTTTCCATTGTTGGAAGCATTCTTACTAATACTTCAGCTAATACCATAGCGTCATAGTCACCTCTATGAGCTGTATCTTCATCATATTCAACCTTATAGTTTTTAGCGATGATTCCTAAACGATAATACTTCTTATCCTTTAAAACCATTCTTGCCAGGTTCAAAGTATCAAGACAAACATTCTTGATTGGTTTTCTTGCTATTCTAACTAAGGTATCATTTTAAAAGATGCAGTCGAACTCAGCTTTGTGCTCTTCAACCATTCTATCTCCATTTATATC
>JAZRWC010000024.1:0-16148 GCA_045599505.1 Erysipelotrichaceae bacterium
AGAACAAGTATCAACTACCTGTCCTTAACAACTTATTGATTTGAATATAATTGTAATTCGTAAAGTTTCTTATAGATACCATCTTGAGCTAGAAGCTGTTGATGAGTACCTGATTCTCTAATCTTTCCATGATGCATGACAATAATATTATCAGCATGCTGAATAGTAGATAATCTATGTGCAACCATAATAGTAGTTCTACCTTCCATCATAGTCTCTAAAGCTTTTTGAATTAACTGTTCAGTTTCAGTATCGATATTAGCTGTAGCCTCATCCATAACCAAAATTGATGGGTTGATAGCTAGTGTTCTAGCAAATGATAATAACTGTCTTTGACCAGCTGATAAGTTTGAACCTCTTTCAGTCAACATCTCATCATAGCCATTTGGTAGATTGCTTATAAAGCCATGAGCGTTTACTGCTTTAGCTGCTTCAACAATCATCTCATCAGTTATATCTTCATTCATTAGTCTAATATTACGCTTAACATCACCAGTAAAGATGAATACATCTTGCTGTACTTGACCGATGGCATGTCTAATCTGCTCAGTAGATAATTCCTTGATATTGACATCATCAATTAGAATTTCACCCTTTTGAATTTCATAGTATCTGCCAATTAAGTTTAATATTGAACTTTTACCAGCACCAGTTGCTCCAACAAAGGCAACCTTTTCTCCTGGATTGATAACGAATGATACATCTCTTAAGACGAACTCTTCATCATCATAAGCAAACCACACATGTCTGAATTCAATCTTTCCTCTTACCTTATCTAATACTATTGGCTTTTCTGCTTCCTTGATTGGATTAGTCTCATCTAATAAAGTAAATACCTTTTCAGCAGCACTTAATGCCGACTGTAAAGTTGAGAATTGCTCTGCTAGTTCTTGAATAGGATCGAAGAACGATCTGATATAGCTAGTAAAGATATATAAAGTACCAACTGATACGATTCCACCTATAACATTTTCAGCTCCCTTATAAACAATTAAAGTTAAAGCTAATGTTGCGATGAATGATTCAATAGGTCTAAATATACCATGAATAATTAACTGCTTTAGATTTGATTTGTATAATGATTCACTTCTTTCAGCGAATTGCTCATACTTTTCCTTTTCTCTAGCGAAAATCTGAATTAACTTCATACCAGAGATATGTTCAGATAAGAATATATTTAATTGAGAAATCTTAGTTCTGATAATTCTCCAATTCTTTCTTATCATCTTTTCAAAGAAGTAAGTTAAGGCAAAGGCAAATGGTAGAATCACAAATCCAATCATCGCCATTCTAACATTCAACTTAACCATCACTATAGCGTAACCAAATATCATAACTACACTTCTGATCATATTGACAATTAAACCAGAATACATTCTGCTTAATGACTCAACGTCATTAGTTACACGAGTATCAATCTGACCAACTGCATGAGTATCAAAGAATCTTAATGGTAATGAATGAATATGTTTGAACACTTCATTTCTGATATTGTAGACAATATCCTGACCAGTAACCTGTAAAATCCAAGTAGTGGCAATTGAGAATAAAGTATTAATCATTAATAATACAGCATAGATAATACCGATATTTTTAATACCCTTATAGTCGGTAGCTCTTAATACATTCAAGTTATCTCTATTCATGTAACTACCAACATATTGTTTGTTAGTATCATTCACTTTGATAGTAATTGAGCTATCTGTTGTATTAACCATTGTGAAGTTTTCTGAAGTAGATAAACCTTCTAGTTCACTATAGTTAACCTTTTCGATTAAATAGTATTTATCATCATAGCTAATCAATTGACAATACTCATTATTTTCTAAACCAGTAATATCTTGAGTTAAGTAATATCCCTCATATTCAATCTGAGCTTTTGACTTATCTACAATCGCAAATGGTTTATTGTATCCTTCAATATAAGTATCAATCGCATTAGCTACTAACATTGGTCTGTATAAGCCAATTACTGTTAATACTAATATTAATAGTAGTGATAAACCAAATCTGCCTAGATAAGGCTTCATATAATTGAATAATCTTGAATATAGCTTACCATTATAGGTAGTTATTACGGTTTCTTTTTCTAATTTAGCCATAATACCCCCCCTACTTAACTACAGCTAGCTGTTTTTCTAGCTGCTGCTTAATAGCCATCTTGGCAAATACGCCGTTTAGTGCCATCAACTCTTCATAATTACCATATTCAATAGCTTTACCATTTTCTAATACTAAAATATGATCAGCCTTTTGAACTGTCGATACTCTATGAGCAATCATAATAGTAGTCTTACCTTCTCTAACTCTCTTCAAGTTAGCTAAGATT
Source organism: Erysipelotrichaceae bacterium (assembly GCA_045599505.1). Taxonomy (GTDB): domain Bacteria; phylum Bacillota_I; class Bacilli_A; order Erysipelotrichales; family Erysipelotrichaceae; genus UBA1783. The sequence goes on from JAZRWC010000024.1 coordinate 2,330, forward strand.
CTATCTTCAGTATCAGTATCTACTGCACTTAGCGAATCATCCATAATTAGAATAGGAGCATCCTTGATAATAGCTCTAGCTATGCTACTTCTCTGCTTCTGTCCACCAGATAAAGTAACACCTCTTTCTCCTACCATAGTTTCATACTTTTCAGGGAATTCGCTAATATTATCATGAATATCAGCTATCTTACTTGCTTCTTCAATTTCCTCCATAGTAGCCCCAAGCTTGCCAAAGGCGATATTCTCCTTTAATGATTCAGAGAATAAGAAGTTATCTTGAGGAACATAGGCAATAGAAGAATGTAACAAATGTAATGGAATATTTTTGATATCATGACCATCAAAGGAAATAGTTCCCTTTGTTGTATCATATAATCTAGTCAATAAATTAACAAACGTAGTCTTACCAGAGCCAGTTCTACCCATAATAGCGAAAGTTTCACCAGGTTTGATTTCAACACTAATATTTTCTAATACTTCATTTAAGTCTTCATCATACTTAAATGAAGCATCATCAAACTTGATTCCACCTAATAAACAATCCATATCATCAGGATTTTGAGGATCTTGAATCTCAGCAACTTCATCAAACAATCTGTTAATTCTCTTATTAGCAGCTACTGCTTGTGAGAACATTGCGATACAATCTCCTGCTGCAAACATAGGCCAGATAAGAGCATTTACATAAGAAGCAAAGGCAACAAATCCACCTAATGTAATATTACCGATTAAACAATAGTATCCTCCCATAACAATAGAGATGATGTAGGCAAAACCAATAATAGTTTCCATTACTGGCCATACATACGCTCTTAATCTGGCAATCTTTAAGTTAGCTGCTCTATTTTCCTTATTAACCTTTTTGAAAGCTTCTAATTCTTCTTCCTCTTGAACAAAGGCCTTGATAACTCTTTCAGCAGTTACAGCTTCTTGAACTGCATCAGTAAGCTTACCAAAAGCATCCTGCTTAATCTGGAAGTTTCTTTCAAACATACCTGAGATAAAGTAACCGTAAATAGCTACCATAGTCATAGGAATCAATGTAACTAAAGTTAAAGTGACAGACACCTGATTCATCATCTTGTATAAGCACATAAATACTAATACAACAGCATCAAAGGCACTGATAACACTCCAGCCAATAGCTTCCTGGATTGATTCCAAGTCATTTGTGAAGTATGCCATAATATCGCCAGTCTTATTGTGATTGAAATAGTTTTGAGATAATGTCTCTAGCTTTTCAAACATATCGTTTCTTAGCCCTTCGATAACCTTATGAGCTGAACCGTTAATGAAATAACGCCATAAAAATCTACCGATAGAAATAAACACTGCACAAATAAGCATCTTGATAGCGACATTTAAAACAGCAGGCATATCAATAGTATGTCCACTTAAGCCATCTGTAACTTCACCTATATATTGAGGAATAAATAGATCTAGATAATCTACTACTAGTAATGTAAGCATACCTAATAAGTATTTATATTTGTACTTCATTACATGTCTTACTAAAGCACTAGCTTGCTTTTTTTCTTTATTCATATCTTATCCCCCTTTCTTGTCGCACTTCTTAATTCTACTACTCTTATCTAAAACTATCTAGCAAAATATACCTAACAACTCGCAAAAAAAGACAATCATCAAAATCGTCAGGATTTTCAATAATTGTCTAGATAAATAATCCTTATTTCTTGTTGTTCATTCCAAGTAATGCTCCACAAATTCCTCCAGCTATATGAGTAAACTGGCTTACTGAATCTGTGATAAATATAGCGTTGTATACTTCTTGTCCTAAATAAATAACTAAAATTAGTATTAATGTTAGTGGAATAGAATTATCTTTAACACTAGTAACACTTGATAAAACAATCATCATAAATACGATACCACTTGCCCCGCATAAAGCAGTTCTAGAAAATAACAAATTATTTAATAGTCCACCAATAAAAGCAGTGATCAATATCATCTCTAACATTCTTTTAGAACCATACTTCTCTTCTAATAAAGGTCCTAATAAAAGAATATATGAGATATTACCAAAGAAATGAGCAAAGCCAATATGACCTACACAATATGTAATCATTCTTAAATAAGTTAATGGGTTTAGCCAACTAGCTCTATATGTCATAAAAAACATTTCAGTAGAATAACCTTTTGTTATAAAGTCAAAACCTAATACTGTTAAACAGATTAAGGCAAATGTTAATGTCACTGGGGCATTATATTTAATCTTTCTCATCTTTCTAACCTCCTATCATCTTAACTAAAAATACAACTAATTCTCCTAATATTCCAAAGCCAATACACAATCCAATAATATTGATTATAAAATTCTTTAAACCTAACTCTCTTAAATTCATAAATGGATATGGATATACTTCTCCATCATTAGCTATCTTAATATTTAACTTAGCTCTGATTAAAATATATATCACATATACTAATGGTACAATTAACCACTTAATACCATCTATATATCCTAACCCAGACTTATTACCATAAATAATCCAATAAATAATTGTCATTAAAGGGCAGAAGTAATGGAAAGCTAAATTAGTAAAGGTAAACAACCATCTATTACCACCTCTTTTATACTCATTATATTGATCAGGGAACAACATAAAGTGATAGATAAGAAATGTCATAGTAATAGATAAGACAACCGTTAATGTTATAAAGCTACTAACATTTATCTTCAAAGCTATACATATAAAGTATACAAAGACAAATATATTACTAAGATTAGTAAACCACCCTAAAAATCCAGTATTATATTTTCCTTTTAATAATCCTGAATTATCAACTAAAGCATAAAACTCAAATAGTATTACTAAATAAGCTAATAGCATAAACTTCATCTTCCTTCTTGATTTTATACATATAGGATTAATGAGATATAATAGTTATAGATTATTTAGGAGGATAACCTATGGAAACTCAATTAATCATATATTTACTTATCGCTTGTATCGTCTTATTACTAATAAATATTATCCTTTCTTTTTCCACAAAGTCAAATAACGCTAATAACTATAAAGAAATAGATAATCGATTAGATAAGTTTAATACCGATAATAACACCCTATTCTCTAATACTCTTCAATCTTTAAATAATTCAATCTCTTCCAGCATTGAATTATCCAGCAAAGCTCAGATTGAAAGATTAGATATCTACGATAAGAATATCAGAATAGGTATGGATAATATGGCTGAGTTTATGTATAAGGCTAACTTACAATCTAATGAAAGCCAACAAAACGCCCTAAATAATATAAAAGAGTCATTAACTAATTCATTACTACTACAACAGAACCAACTAGAATCAATCAGAACAAGCGTTGATACTAACCTAACAAATATCCGTAAAGATAATAATGAGAAGTTAGATCAAATGCGTAAGACAGTAGATGAAAAACTAGAAGAAACATTACAATCAAGATTAACTCAATCATTTAAGATGGTATCTGAACAATTAGAAGCAGTTCATAAATCATTAGGTGAAATGCAGAATATAACAACAAGCGTCACTGATTTAAAAGCTGTACTATCAAATGTTAAGACAAGAGGTATTTTAGGAGAAACTCAATTAAAGATGATTCTTTCTGAAATGTTAAGTGATAATCAATATGACGAAAACATTAACACAAATCCTAACAGCAGTGAAAGAGTTGAGTTTGCGATTAAACTTCCAAATACAGATTCAGGATTTATCTATTTACCAATTGACTCTAAATTCCCATTAGACTCATATAATAACTATCAAAAGGCTTTAGAAGAAAACGATAAAGCATTAATAGATTCAACTAGAAAAATCTTAGTAGCCACATTTAAAAAGGAAGCTAAAGATATTTCTAGCAAATACATTTGTCTACCATATACAACTGATTTTGCGATTATGTTTTTACCAACAGAAAGTTTATATTGCCAGGCAATTAATGAAGGTATGCTAGATATCTTGCAGAGAGAATATCATGTATGTATCGCTGGTCCTAGCACAATGGCAGCCTTGCTTAATTCATTACAAATGGGCTTTAAGACATTAGCTATTCAAAAAAGATCAAGTGAAGTATGGAATATACTTGGATCAGTTAAAACTGAGTTCAGCAAATTTGAAGATGTCTTAAATAGCGCTCAAGCTAAGATTCAACAGACAAGTAATGAATTAGATAAGCTTATTGGAGTACGTACAAGAGCTATCAACCGTCAGCTTAAAAATGTGGAAGAAAATAATTTATACACTACCACATATGATAAAATAGATGTAGGAAATGAGGATTAAAAATATGTGTATTTTCTGTAGTATCGTTGAAGGAAGCATCCCTTCAAAAAAAGTTTATGAAGATGATATTTGTATGGCTATTCTAGATATCTCTCAAGCAACTAAAGGTCATACATTAGTAATTCCTAAGAAGCATTTTGATGATGTATTAGCATGTGATGATGAAACATTAGCACATATGATCGTAGTAACTAAGAAGTTAGCTAATCAGATCGTGACTAATTTAAAAGCTGATGGTGTTAATATCGTAAATAACTGCAAAGAAGCAGCTGGACAAGCTGTAATGCACTTACACTTCCATATCATCCCTAGATATGTTGGTGATGACTACTACATTAGAGGTCAAGAACATTCATATGATTTAGATGAAGTACTATCTCAAATCAAAGGTGAATAAATATGATTTACGATGAAAAAAGAAAGCGAACTTACTTACCAATCATGATTCTTCGTGGTGGTACTAGCAAGGGAGTTTATATTGAAGAAAACCAGATGCCTGAAAACAAGGATGAATGGGAACCACTATTACTATCATTAATGGGCTCACCTGATAAAAAGCAGATTGATGGCTTAGGTGGTGCAGCTAGTGTAACTAGTAAAGTAGCTATCATTAAACCATCAGCAAGAGAAGATGCAGATGTGGATTACACATTTGCTCAGGTTTCTGTAGATAAGCCATTAGTAAGCTATAAAGGCAATTGTGGAAACATCTCTAGTGGTGTTGGCCCATTCGCTATTGAAAGAGGAATGGTAGAAGCAGTTGAGCCAATCACTTCTGTTAGAATCTACAATACAAATACAGATAAGATCATCGTAGCAGATGTTATGGTTAAAGATGGTAATGTCGTATACGATGGTGACTTCTTTATCGCAGGAGTACCTAATACAGCTGCTCCAGTAAAATTAAAATTCGTAAAGCCAGAAGGAACACTTGGAAATGGATTATTACCAACAGGTAACGTTATCGATGTACTAGATGTTCCTAACTATAAACCAGTTGAAGTATCAATCGTTGACGCCGCTAATCCATTAGTATTTGTTAAGGCTAAGGATTTAGGTTTAACTAGTAAGGAATTACCAAGTGAAATCGATAGTGATCCAGCTAAATTAGAATTGCTTGAAACAGTAAGAGGACTAGCAGCTGTTAAGTTAGGGTTAACTGATGACTACACTAAATCAGCTTGGGATACTCCAGGCATTCCTAAGATGACTTTTGTCGCTGAAAAAGATGACTACCTAGCTAGCGATGGAAAAGAAATTTCAAAGGATAGCATCGACTTAATCTCAAGAATGATGTCAATGCAGAAAGCACATCCATCATATGCCATGACAGGAGCAATGTGTACTGCAGCTGCTGCTGTTGTTAAGGGAAGTGTTGTTAACCAGATAATTGACCCTAATGTTGATACTCAATTTATCAGAATTGGTCATGCATCAGGAATTTTAGAATGCGGTGTAGACTATAGTGATGATGGCAAACTAGACATTCAAGATACATTTGGATTTAGAACTGCTAACCTACTATTAGAAGGTACAGCTATTATCAAATAATCATTCAAAGCATAAATACAAACTTAAAGAAGTTGTTTTAGTAAGGACAACTTCTTTTGTATTCTCTAAACAAGTATGACACATATTAAATCAATGATATTTTTAATTAATAATGAGACAAATTATTATCTTTCTATGTAAAATATAGCTATTTTTACGTAGAAAACTGCCATTTTTGCCTTTTTCTACGTAAAATCCATTGATTTTTACTTAGCAAACTATATAACATCCATTATAAGGAGTGATTTTATGGAGTATTTAAAACTTAAAAAAGCTTATTATAAAGAAGAAATCGATTTCAATAAGCTCTATAATGAAAGATTTAATTCACCTAACACCATTAAATTTCCAATATATATTAACGAGAAACAATCTTTTATATATTTGAATTAGGAACTAGTGCTGTTAATGGAACAAATTGATTTATTAAATTCTAAAATCATCAAAAAGAGATCAGAGGACTCTTCTCCACTAATACAATCATGGGAATTAACAAATTCTCTTTTTGAGGAAATTGTTAAAACCAATGAATTAGAAGGTATTTCTAGCACTAGAAAAATAATAAAGGAAGTCTATCAAGAAAAAAGCGAAAAGCCATACAAAAGATTTTATGGAATGGTAAATAAGTATAAGGAAATTTACTTCTCTAGTAATGATTTTAAACCGATAACATCACCTGAACAATTAAGAGCAGCATATGATGGAATTTTGCTTAAAGATATAGAAGTAGAAGATAAGAATAATGTACCAGATGGAGAAACATTTAGAAAAGATGGCGTAGAAGTTGAAAGAAACGGTTACGAAACTATTCATAAGGGTTTATATCCTGAATCAAAAATCATTCAAGCAGTAAATGATTCGTTAGGAATTCTAAATAACTCTCAAATCCCTAACTTAATTAGAGAGGCAATATTCCATTATCTATTTGGCTATATACATCCATTTTACGATGGTAATGGTAGATTCTCTCGTTATATATCTAGCTATTATTTATCTGACACCTTGGATAATATCGCTTCATTAAGGCTCGCAATTGCTTGTAAAAAAAGACAAAAAGACTACTATGAAGCTTTCCAAGAAACAAATGACATTAGAAATTGTTCTGATTTAACTAATTTTGTCTTAGTTCTCTTAGACATCTTTAAAAGCGAATTAAATAGCTACTATTCTGAACTAAGCGATAAAGTTGCTCAAAGCAAATATTACCACAATAAACAAAGTGAGCTTAATTTAGACAAGAACTGTAAAACTATTTTGTACAAAATTACAGAGTATTCTCTATTCCATCTTGAGCCTATTGATATTGATGATTTAGTAGAATTTACAAGACTTTCTAAATCAACTATCACTAATCGCGTAAAAGAATTAGAGGAAAGCCACTATATCATTAGACAAAAAGATGGCAAAAAAGCAACATTTGTCTTTAATCCAGATTCTATGTAATCAAAAAGGGACTATTGAGGAAAGCATCTCAATAGTCCCTTTACTTTATTAACTAATCACAAAATTCAATAGATCCATCATCACTCATTGACTTAACTCTTGCTAAGCTCTCTACTCTTATACCTTGAGCTCTGATAGAATCTCCACCTGGCTGATAAGCCTTTTCAACAACTACACCACAACCAACAATTGTAGCGTTAGCCTGGTTAGCGATTGATACCAAACCATTTAACGCTTCACCATTAGCTAAGAAATCATCGATTAATAATACGCAATCATTTTCATTTAAGTATCTCTTAGATACATTGATATGATACTGATGCTTATGAGTATATGAATATACTGGAGCTGTGTATGTTTCCTTATCCATACTAGCTACTTCACCTTTTTTAGCATATACAACTGGAATATCGCCAAATAATTGAGCAGTAGCGTAAGCGATAACGATACCACTAGCTTCAACTGTTAGAATCTTATTGATATTAGTGTCCTTATAAAGGCTGTAAAATTCTGCTGCAATCTGCTTCATAAAAGCTGTGTCAATCTGATGATTTAAAAAGCTATCAACCTTTAAAATCGCACCTGGAAGAACCCTTCCATCCTTAATGATCTTCTCTTCTAATTTTTTCATATACCTACCCTCTTCTTAGCTGTTTACAGCTTCTGTTGTTGTATCTACTTCCTCACTTGATTCAGTTAGTAAGTTTAAATATATTGTTCCCTTAACTGAAGTGATTGAAATAGAATTGTTATTCTCAGAATGAAGCAACAAATGCTTAGTAATACTAGTTACTGTTTCACCTGTCTCTTCATTTGTGAAATCTTCATAAACATCTTCTTTGTTTAGCTTTAGCTTTCCATAATTAGTCTTAGCTTCAATATTGAAATCACTAACTAAACTTTCTAAAGATAAGTTAACGTTGTTTGAAACGTTATATAAATCATAATGGTTAAATAAACAGCTTTCAATATTAATTTCACCTGAATTTGATTTTAATACCAGCTTATTACCACTACTATTAGCCACCTTTATATCACCAGTGATACCTTCATATCTAAGTGATTTAACATTTACATCATCAACCTTTAAAGAACCTTGAATATCAATTATATCAATATCACATTCATATCCTTCCGGTAGGTATAAAGAGATAGTATCGATTGAAGATTGAGGTGAGAAGAACATATTAGATAAGTCTTCAACCTTTTCAATAATATTGATATTTAATTTCCCATCCACTAGATTAAACTCATTAGAGTTTTCCTGCTTCTGAAAGAAAGAAACTTTTACTTTTTCATCCTTGCTTTGAGAAATCACAATATTGTTGTTGATAGAAGTGATAGTAATACTTTTAACTTCACTTACTTCATATTCTTGATGAATCTCTAAGTATGCCTGATAAACTTTCTTACTTTCCTTATTTTTGTTGTAAACATTAAAAACACCGACAATCAACATTGTCAGTAACACAGTAAAGATAAGTACCAAATTTCCACGTTTCTTCATACACATAATTATAGACTAATTATCATAACCTTTCTAGATTATTCACTAGAGTTGACAAACTAATATAACCATCCATAATTATTATTATAAATAGCTCTATATATAAGGAGGCAATATGATTAAACCATTACATGATAATGTTTTATTAAAAAAACAAGTAGTCGAAAATAAGACTGCTAGTGGAATCATCTTAACTAATAGTACTAAGCAAGCCGATAATATCGGTGTTGTTGTAGCAGTTGGTGAAGGTAAGCTAGTAGATGGCAAATTAGTAGAATTAACTGTAAAGCCAAATGATAAGGTTATCTATGATAAATATTCAGTAACTGAAGTAGAATACGAATCAGAAAAGTACTTATTATTACCTGAAAGTAAGATTCTAGCTATCATTGACTAAACAAGGAGATAATCATGAGTAAAAATATCAAATATTCAACGGATGTTAGAAAGGCAATGTTAGAAGGTGTTGATACACTAGCTAATACTGTAAAAGTAACATTAGGGCCTAAAGGCAGAAATGTCATTTTAGAAAAACAATACGGTTCACCATTAATTACTAACGATGGTGTAACAATCGCAAAAGAAATTGAATTAGCTGATAAGTTCGCTAATATGGGAGCTAAGCTAGTTTATGAAGTAGCTAATAAGACTAATGATGTAGCTGGTGATGGTACTACTACTGCTACTGTATTAGCTCAAGCTATCATGCACAAAGGTATTGATGAAGTAGAAAATGGTGCTAATCCAGTTTTCTTAAAAGAAGGTATGGAAATGGCTGCTAAGCTAATATCTGAAAAGCTATTAGCTAGTTCAAAGGAAGTATCTTCTACTAGTGATATCGCTAAGGTAGCATCTATTTCTTCTGGAAGTGAAGAAATAGGTAACTATATAGCTAACGCTATGGAAAAGGTTGGCAAAGAAGGAGTTATCACAGTTGATGAATCTAAAGGCATTGAAACTGAATTAGAAATCGTTGAAGGTATGGAATTTGAAAAAGGCTTCTTATCTCCATATATGGTTAACGATAGAGAAAAGATGCAGGCTCAACTAGATAACCCATTAATTCTAGTAACAGATCAAAAGATTACATCATTACAGGATATTCTTCCTGTACTAGAAAAGATTGTTCAAGCTAATCGTTCGCTATTAATCATCGCTGAAGATATCGATAATGAGCCTTTAACAACAATCGTCTTAAACAAGGTAAGAGGAACATTCAATGTTGTAGCTACTAAAGCTCCTGGCTTTGGAGATACTCAAAAAGCCTGGTTATCTGATATAGCTACAATCACTGGTGCTACATTCTTCACAAAAGACTTATCAATGGATCTAAGAGAAGCTACTATCGATCAATTAGGTTCATGTGCTAAAGCTATCGTAAAGAAAGATACTACTACCCTAATCGGTGGTCATGGTGATAAAAATCAGATTGATGAAAGAGTTGAAGAGATTAAAGAGACAATCAGAAAGACTTCTTCTTCATATGATAAGAAAATGCTAAACGAGAGATTAGGTAAACTAACTACTGGTATAGCTATTATCAAAGTTGGTGCAGCTACCGAAAGTGAATTAAAGGAAAAGAAACTTAGAATTGAAGATGCCTTAAACGCAACAAAGGCAGCTGTAGCTGAAGGCATCATTATCGGTGGAGGAGCCGCTTTAGTAAACATCTATAGTAAATACCATAACAAACTAACAAGTACTAATAAGGATGTTCAAAAGGGAATTGATGCAGTGTTTGAGGCTATCTTAGTTCCATTAGTACAGATAGCACAAAACGCTGGATATGATGGTCAAGATATCTTATCTACTCAATTAACAAAGAAAAACAATATTGGCTTCAACGCTAAAAAAGGAACATGGGTAGATATGTTCAAAGATGGCGTAGTAGATCCAACTAAGGTAACAAGATTTGCGGTATTACATGCTGCTAGTATCGCTGCTCTATTTGTCACTACAGAAGCAGGTGTAGTTGAAGAAATTAACCCTAGTGATTCTTTAGAAGGCGCAATAACTGAAATAGCTCAAAAGGCTAATCAACAAATGTATTAAGATTCTAGGCTGGTATCAACTGATATCAGCTTTTTTAATATCTTACAAACTTCTATGTAAAGTATTACACATAGTAGTTTAATCAAAAATGTAGTAGACTTAATTTCAAAGGATGAGTTTATCTTATTTTATGCAACAAAGGCTGAAATCAAGGTAAATATATTAAGGATATCTTATGAGAGAAATAAATGCAATGGGACTTAGTCTATGTAGTTTTCAAGCCAAAATATTTGAAAAAACATTAGATTACGCCGATTGTAGTTCTGCAATCTTCATTAGAAGATTCATGAACTCAGATTTAGTAAAAAGAATAGATAACGGTGGAGTTCTATTTGAGGCAATAGATTTTATTGATGCAATTAACGAAATCGAAACACAATATGGTGTAAGTGAATATGGCAAGATTAAATATTCTAGAGAAGAGTTATATTGGATAGGTTATATTTATAGATATTGGTCATATGTAACTGAAATGACCAGTAAACAAATTTATAAAATAGCAAAGGCTGAAGAATTACGTAAACTATATTTCCCGTACCATTCTTTAGACCCAATGCAGGCTATTGAAAGAATTTTAGAGGCCAAAAATATAGACATAAGTTCTAAAATAATTCCAATAGAAAAAGGAGTTTTAGTTCTTAGAAAAATCAGAAATAAGAACCAACAGCAATAAAATATTGGTTAAGCAACATTTCAATCACGCGACCAATAAATTTCATTTGATATTATAGACACTTTTAATCGATTATTAAAAACACTTTATAAGAAACATAAATTTAAATTAGAGACATTTTGAATGGCTCTCTTTTAATTGAAAGCCAAATAAAAGCCCACACCCTAAAGATGTGAGCTCGATAAATAATTAATCTAAATATTTCTGTTTGAACTGTTCATATGCAGTTTTGAATTCATTTGAATCTCTCTTGATTCTATTTAAATACTTATGAGAATCAAATTCTTCAATCTGTAATTCAATAGTTGATACACCTAAATTAGAACAGTAATCAGAAATTCTTTCACAATTAGCTAAGATATCATTGAAGAATACTCCAACTTCTAAAGTAGTTTCATTTCTTGATAATCTATCGATATGCTTATTTTGAACTTCCTTAATTAATGTATCAATTACTTCTTCTAAAGGTTCAATTCTACTAGCTACATCAACATTATTGTTAATGAATGAAATAACTGTTAAGTCTAAGATTTCACTTAGTGCAGCGATAACTGTCTTAACTTCTTCCTTAGCAGCTTCGTTTAACTCTAAACCTCTATTCTTCATTTCTAAAATCTGATCATGAATATTTAATGCATGGTCTGACAATCTTTCAAAGTTAGTAATTGAATGGTGCATTCTGCTAACTCTCTTAGCATCTTCATTTGAAAGAGACTTTGTAGCTAACTTAGTTAAGAATGAATCTAATCCATCTTCATACTTATCTAACTTCTGTTCATCTACTTCGATAGTATTAGAAACATCTTCATCATAGTAGTTAATTAAACTCATAGCCTTTAATACTGCTTCTTCAGCGATATAGGCCATTTCGTTAACTAAGTTACCTGCTTCATTAACAGCTACTGCTGGAGTAGATAATAATCTTTCATCCAAGAATTCAGCCTTTTCGCCTTCTTGAGGTTTAACTAATCCTTCAACTAACTTAACGATTGCCTTATCAAATGGAGCAAACATTAATGAGTTGGCGATATTGAATGCTGTATGGAATACAGCGATATTGAATGCATTAGCAGCCACTAAGTTCAAGTCGATCGGAGCAAATAACTTGAATAAGCCTAAGCAAATTAAAGCTACAGAAGCACCAACTAACTTGATGATTAAGAATGAAATAGTAACTCTTTTAGCATCTGTACTAGCACCAATAGCTGAGATTAAACTTGGAGCACAAGTACCAACGTTTGCACCTAAGATTAATGGAATAGCTGTACCAAATGAGATAGCACCAGTTAAAGCTAAAGCCTGGAAGATACCGATAGCTGCACTTGATGACTGAATAATACCTGTAAATATAGTAGCTACGATGAAGGCAACAACAGGATTAGTGAACATTACTAATACATCGTTGAATCCAGGAACCTGGATTAATGTCTTCATTGATTCACTCATGAATTCCATACCATACATTAAGATAGCGAAACCAACTAAGATAGTACCGATATCCTTAGTTCTATCCTTTTTGCCAGCCATTCTCATCAAGATGCCTACAAAGGCAAACACTGGTACGAAACACTTAGGAGATAGTAATGTCATGATTGAGAAACCACTAGATGAAACACCTAAGGCAATCATAAACCATGAAGTAATAGTAGTACCAACAGCACTACCTAACAAAATAAATATTGTCTGTGAAAATGGAATGATATTAGAGTTTACCAAACCAACAACCATTACGATTAATGCGCCTGAAGATTGGATAACAGCAGTAATACCAGCACCAATTAAAAAGCTTAAGAACTTATTTGCGGTAACCTTTCTTAAAGTAGCTTCAAGAGATCCACCAGCAATCTTTTCCATGTTTTTGCTCATTACGTTCATACCATAAAGGAATAACGCTAAGCCACCAAATAGATTTAATAACTTTGTAAAATCCATATACTTTATCCTCTTTGTCGATTTTCCAACAACTACATTATATATCTATTTTGTCAATATATGTATACAAATACTTTACTTTTTCTTCTCTTACTTTTTACATTTCTTTACACTTCTTCATTTATCTCACATAGTATTCACATCTATATCTTTCTTCTGTGTTATTTCGCTAAACTCCAAATCTTCTCTTTTTCGATATAAAAAGGTAACTACTACTAGTCACCTTTACTTAATTAAAGATAATTCCATATGCTGGGGATGGGGAAGCTCTATAACATAATGTGGACTTTGAAACGGTCCACACTAGAAGTTGTAGAGAATCCCAATTTTTAATTTTGATGTTAGCTAAAACACATAAGGAATTCACCTATATTTAC